>NZ_JANHZQ010000022.1:0-75994 GCF_041414725.1 Alteromonas sp. DY56-G5
AAAATATCGCGATCGCAGCCTTCGGCTGCTAGAAAAAATAAACCCCTCCGAAAAAAGAGGGGTTTATCATCAATCTGGAATACCCGCTTTATAGCGGGTATTTTTTTGTAAAGGTGTTTTAAAATACTCTTTATTGATTAAGTTGAAACGTTCTGGCTTACTAGTGCGCTATTTTCTCGTGAGTTGTCAGCTATGCTATTTAAGAAGAATCCTCTTGCCTCCATTGTTGTTTCCCTATGCTGTGCGTTTAGCCTCAATGTTAGTGCAAATGCGCCGTATAAATTAATGGGGGTGACAACAAAAACGGGGCAGAAAACGTCATATCTTGCTAAAGAAAACAACATAACTTTGCCAGTGACGGTTATTAACGGAAAAAGTGACGGTCCTGTATTGTTGCTTACCGCTGGTATTCATGGCGATGAGTTTCCATCTATGTATGCGTTGCAGCAACTACAGCAAAGCATTGATCCTAAAGAGATGAGCGGTGTGTTGGTTGTGTTGCACTTGGCAAACTTAGATGGGTTTCACGCAAATAGAATCGCGTTGAACCCTAAAGATGAGAAAAACCTAAATCGGGAATTCCCAGGGAGCGTTGATGGCACACCAACAGAACAGATTGCGGAGCTGCTAACCAGAGAGTTTATCGGCAAAACAGATTTCTTAATCGACATGCATTCTGGTAGCGCAAACCAAACGTTGCTAAATCATGTGTATTCTCCTTTTGTGGGCGACGAAGAACTTGATGCGTTAACATTTGAATTTGCCAAAGCCACGGGCATGCAGCATATCGTTATGTATGGCGACCGCCCAAGAGATCCCAACAATTCAATTTCATACCCTAACACAGCGATGACGAGAGGAAAGCCGGGACTGACGACTGAAATTGGGCATTTGGCACAGACAGATGAAGAATCGGTAGCAGAAGCGCTAGATGTGGCTAAAAACGCCATGTATTTTTTGAAAATGCTGCCAGAGACGCCAAAGCAGCACCCCGAGCCAGTTATCTATGAAACAATCAAATATCCAAAGAGCTCAAAAAACGGGTTCTTCAAAGCTTCTGTGGTGATAGGCGATAAAGTAAAGGCAGGGCAGGATGTAGGTGCGGTCACGGACTATTTTGGAAATCTCGTTGAAACCATTAAATCGCCCGTTGATGGCACGGTTATGATGGTTAATCAAATGCCATCCATCAAAGACGGACAGTCTGTTATGGCTATTGGTGTTGAAGTTTCTGAATAACTAAGCTGGTGGCGTAGTTACAGTGGTGATCTAATTAACCTACTCAAACAAATAAATGTTAAAGTTATTTCACGAAATTGTAATTAGGGAATGATATGGACTTTCTTTTTAATGTTTTGATTTGGGTGGGCGTTGTTATTTTTGCCATATTTTTTATTGGATTTATGGCCGCTGCTAAGCTGAATAAACGCCAAGAAGAAAACCGCGCCAATCAGACGTCTGCAGAGCCTACTCGTGAAGGCGAAAAGCCGAGTAACCAAAATAAAAGTTAACCTTTCGATCATTGTAAAACGTCAACGTTAAATAAAAACGTTCGCATTTATTCACCCCTTTATATCAGTTCCCCCGTTTAGTGAAAAAAGGGGGAACATTATGCAAACAACAATTTTACCAAACGCCAACCCAAAGCACTTAACACACCAAAGTGTACTACCGTTTGAAAAAGCGCCTTTCGCTAAACGTGCTTTAAACGCAGCCACAATTGTTATAGCTGGATGTACCGTTACGGCAGGGCTTTTCGTATTAATGGCAGAGCTCATTAAGCAAGACAAAGTAAACATAAGCGAAGCCCCACCGGTGTTCTTTGAGCCGATCATTTACCAACCTGAAGACGAACGGACCATCACTAAAAAACCAATGGTGCCAATTGAGCAGGTAATTAAAACGCCACCTCAAAAAGTTATTGAGATTGACCCTGAGCCCAATGAAGGCCCAGGAGGCTTTGAGATAAAAACGCACATACCTAATACTGCGTTAGATTTGTCGATTAACCTAAATAGTGCGCAAGGTGATATGCAAGCCACACCCCAATTTAGGGTAGACCCCACTTATCCACCTGAGGCCAGTCGCGACGGTATTGAAGGCTGGGTAAAGCTAGGGTTTACGATAAGTGCTAGTGGCTCAGTGTCTGATATTACAGTACTAGATTCAGAGCCCAAGCGCGTGTTCGATAGAGCTGCGCGCAGAGCGCTTAAAAAATGGAAGTACAAACCCAAGCTGAATGGCGGTAAACCTGTTAGTCAATCAGGTATGGTTGTAGTATTAGATTTCAAATTAGAACAATAAGGACTGCCTATGAGTATAGGCGCAAGCTTGCAAAGCCTGTTTCAAGGCAAGCGCGAAAAAGTGCTGGGAGTCAGCGAAAGGCTAATGCTGCGGTACAGCGCAAAAGGTGATGAAGCATCGTTAGCCGCGCTGTAAGACTTACACAGCCATAAGCTATTTTATTTTTTGAAGGTGTTAAGTGATAGCACTGTTGCAGAAGATATGTGTCAGCGCACTTGGATTAAGGTTATCGAAAATCGTCACTTATTTAAAAGCGGCGATAATTTTCAGGCTTGGCTTTTCACTATTGGTAGGCGGACGCTTATTGATGAATTCAGAAAAAACGCCAAGCTTGAATTTAACAACGAGGCAGTTGAGTCGTTTTCGTTAAGCGAGTTGCTTAAAAATGCACAGTCTTCGGTAGAGGATGACGTAGCAAAAGGGATAGAAAAAGACGTGTTTAAGGCATGTATTCAGCAGTTACCCTACAAACAGAAAGAGGCGCTTTCGCTACAGTTTGAAGGTTTTTCGTTAGCGGAAATCGCCACTATTTGCAGTGCTGAAAAAGAAACGATTAAAACCCGGATACGTTATGCCAAAGACAGCCTTAAAACCATGCTGGAGAAACTGTAATCATGTCTACATCAGATAAAGAGCTACAAGATGCGTTTAAACGCAGCCAGCAGGTACAAAAGCAAAATGATGGAATGAGTGAAAAGGCTAATGCTCGAATTCGTGAAAGGGTTCTCGCGTACAACATGGCAATAGAAAGTGATAGTGGAATAAAACGCGTATTTGCCGCTACGGCTGCTAATATTCGAGCGTACTTCGCTTCTTCAACCTTACGTTTTACGGCTGTGGCATTCGCAATCGTTGCCATGTTGGGCGTATACAATATCGGTACATTCCAACGTAATAGTTCGTCGCCTTTTCAAACGGCAGCACACCGTGTAGACATTGTTCAATATCACGGATTCGAAGGGGAAGATAAGCTGCTAGCTGGTAAAGCCGGAACTGATTATAAAGCGCGATTTAATGCCTATACTCAACAATATATTGAAAGCAATTTAGTCGCTAGAGCGGTTACGTTAGAGCCAGCCACGCTTACGGCGCAAAATGGGTATTGGCTCTTGGTGAGCTGCAAAAATCAGCAAGTTGTGGTTTCTGAAAACCTTATTGCATCATTAAATATTAACGGTCGCATAGAAGGGGATATCAATATTGGCACGCATGTAGCGCTCGCCTTTGATGCGCAAGGAAGAATACTTTCAATTAAACAGTCGAGTAAGCCGTTGATGTGCTGATTTATAGGGTGTTTAGCTGGATGCGTTCGTAAACGAGGTAAAGGCGGTGAAACTCGCTCGAGCCTCGATTACGAACAGTATTTTAGGAATGACTTATTTGTCTAAATCGTGTGCTCTAAAGGCATTTGGAAGTAACTCACCAATGGTGGTTTCGAATGTCTCGCCGTTTTGACTTACCATGGTAACGGGAGTTTCATCTGGGGCAAATTCAGCAATTTTCTGTCTGCATCCACCGCACGGAAAGCAAAACTCGTCGTTCGGGCTCGCAATAACGATATGCGAAATACGTTTTTGTCCCTGTGTGACCATATTGCCAATAGCTGTGGCTTCAGCGCATTGTCCTAATGGAAAAGCAGCACTTTCTACATTACAACCAGAGAAGGTTTCGCCGCTTGGAGTAAGCACCGCAGCACCAACTTTGAAGTTGGAATAAGGTGAGTGTGAGTTTTTCTGTGCGTCAAAAGCAAGTTGTGATAGTTGTTCTAAATTATTTTTCTTCATAGCTACCTGTGTTAACCACCCAATACGCTTTACTTTTATCATCAAATGCGAGAAGGTTGGCGGCATTAGCGCCGCAACAAGCGTATACTTAATACTCAGGCGGTTTTTTCTTTTTTTATAGAATGCTTTTTTACCATGTGCAGAAACGTTAGTCTCATCTTTTTTTCTCTATTCGCTGCTATTTTAACCGGTTGTGCGCAAACACCACCTGTTTCAGAAAGACCACAAATGGGAAACCTGCTTTTAGCCGAACCTGCGCCCATTAATCCTCGTTCCGAAATGGCTATTGCTCGTTACAATCAGGTGCTTACCAGCCCTGCGTTATCAGATGAAGACAAAGCTGAACTGCACTTTCAGCGAGGCATGTTGTACGACAGCGTGGGCCTATCGGGCTTAGCGCAGTTTGATTACACCCAAGCCATTAATTTAAAGCCAGATTTGGCTGAAGCCTATAATTCTATGGGTATTCACTATATTCAGCAGAACGACTTTATTCAGGCTTACGACGCATTCGACTCCACGCTGGAAATCAACCCAGAGTATGATTTCGCGTTCCTAAACCGCGGTATTGCGCTTTATTACGGTGGCCGCGCCGAACTCGCGACCAACGATCTTAACCGCTTTTTTGAAAAAGATGACAGCGATCCATTTCGCGCTCTGTGGGCGTACTTTGCGCATCACGACGTGTCAGAGCTTGAAGGACAAAAATACTTAGCTTCTATTCGACCAACGCTGGACAACCAGCACTGGGCTACTACGCTGGTGGATTTGTTTTTAGGTACTGTTGATGAGAACGATGTACTTAACTCATTGTTAGACGGTGTGAAAAGCCAAAAAGCGTTAACAGACAGGTTGTGTGAAGCATATTTTTACTTAGGTAAATTTCATACCCAGCGCGGCAACAGCGGTATTGCATCAAATTACTTCAAGCTTGCATTAAGCACCAATGTATTTGATTACGTTGAACACCGCTACGCACGAATGGAACTTAACCGTTTGCGTGAACTAGCTAGCAGCGATCTGGTTAGCGAAGAGTAAGCAGCAAGCGTTATGCGAGGCTTATTTTTAGCAGTGTTCGCACTGCTCATAGTTGCGGGCGATAGCGGACGCTATGTCCCGCAGCTAATTGCTAATGCAAGCAAGGTGCTTACGCCGGCAAGCCTAGTGTCAGATAGCGAACTAACTGAAAAGGCGAGCTCTACTTCAGTAAATACTACCGACGGCATGGCACAGGACAGCACAGAATCTTCTCCCGACGCTCAAACTTCGGATATTACCGAACGTTTCAATTATTCTGACTATCACCTTAAGCATGACGCACTAGCGCTACTTTGGTTAGCTGCAAAGCAGGGCAGTGAAAATGCACAGGCACGCTTGCTCGGTGAATTTGAGCGTGCGTATAACGCAGGCTTCATTGCTACTGACTATATCGATGAAGCCACTGCAACCTATTTTCTAGAGAAGCTAGTGAATCTTGAAAACGCAGACGCTGCATGGCTGCTGTACCAAATATTAGGTGAAGAAGGTGCGTCACAGCGCTTTATGCGCTTAGCGGCGCTCGGCGAGGTCGCAGAAGCACAGCTTGCGTTTGCAATGTCTACCGATTCGCCAGAAAAACGTGAGAAGTGGCTGGTACGCGCGGCTTCACAAAACTACGTACCCGCACAGGCCGCATTGGCCGATTGGTATCTTCTACACGGGCAACAACAACTAGCGAAACCACTGCTCGCAGCAACAGCAACCTTAGACATGCAAAGTGCATTTAAGTATGCTCGCCTTCTGTGGGACGAAGGGGAATTTTCTGAGGCTAAGGAGCATTTTAGCTTTGCCGCGAAGAAAGGGCATCTTCAAGCGGAAAAAGCCTTAGAGGCCATCAATCTCTACACGCCGTATTCTATACAGCAAGCACTAAAGCAGTCTCCTTCATTTAACTGGGAGAATGAAGGGAAATGCCTTCAGCGTATTCAGCCTTTTGCTACCAGTTTAGCCACTATCATGCGTGCTCACAGTCTTTATAACTCATTCAATGACGACAAGCGCCTGCAGAACCTTTCTATTTGCCTGGCCGCGCCTATTTGGCTTAAACCCGATGTACTAAGCTGCGATCCGGATTATAAGAACGCTGGGCTCTTAGGCTGTAGTATTACTCCTTTGGCAAGCATTGCGAAAAAGCAGAAATTTAGTCATGCAGTAGTAGTGGCAGAGCAGGGTAAGGCAAATGTTCAAAACGGCGTAATGTACTTAGACATCAGTGACGCTTATTCAGTGTTTGTTCATGAGCTAGCGCACTTCGCAGGCTTCGCTGACGAATATCCTATTGGCAAGGGCATGGCGAATAGGCTGTGCGATGAAGATGGAATAAGCGATTTTGCACCACCAAACCTAATCGTAGACTCTGAGTATTGGTACGCACCTCACGAAACGGTTGAAAATTGGCTAGAGATAGATCCTGCAACCATTATTGCACGCGCCAAAACGTGCACCGTATTGGGGGAAAGCAGCTATAAGCCCAGCCGCAGAATTACCTTTATGGAACATCACGATAGCGGCGTGATCCCGCCATTATATTTGGTACTGTGGCAGCAGCAGTTGGAAAAACAAAATGCCCAGCGACCTATTTCAATGAATTTCTTTCAGGCGTTCCACAATAGCGGCAACCAAAAAGAAGCCGCACACTGGTTAGCTGAATACGAAGCGTTTACTGGTGGCAAATAACCGCAGCTCTCATTACTAAAACAATGCACTCGCCACTATTTGGCGAGTGTATCTTTAAGCTCTCTTACCCACATAGACGTTGCACCACAAATTGCTACGGGCATAACGATAAAGTTAACCACGGGAATAAGTGAGAATATATTCACCATCATTCCAAACGTCATCGCTTTCCCTTTGTGTTCGCCAAGGTGCAGGCGCATGCGCGTAAAATCTATTTTGTGGTTGTCGTATGGGTAATCGCAGTACTGAATTGCCATCATCCAGGCGTTAAATAAGAACCACAAGATTTGCCCAATAATGGGCAGAAAAAAGAACAATAACAAAAAACCAATAGCGCGAGGTAAATACCAAACCAGCTTGGTGAGTTCGCGGCCTACAGTTCTAGGAATGTCTTTAACTAAAGACATCACGCCCTCGTCACCTAAATCTTGACCCGTTAAATGACGCTCAACCTTTTCTGATAGAACGCCATTAAACGGCGCTGCAATCCAGTTTGCCAGTGTGCCAAAGATCAGTGCGAAAATGAGCAATACGCTGATGACTGCTAGGGGCCACAAGAAAAAGCTGATCGCTGTTTTTATCCAGCCTAACCATTCAGGTACAAGATCAATCACATAAGCGATACCCATTTCTATTTGGCCAAATAAGAAGTAAAAAGCCACAGAAAAAAGCACTAAGTTTATTGTTAGGGGTACAAAAACAAAACGCTTTAACCCTTTGGTTTTTATAAGCGAAAAGCCTTCAAAGAAATAATGTACACCGCCTGAACTCATTCGTACTCCTTCGCGTTTGAAACGCTGTGTTTGTTAACTATCTGCTCTATCATACGCGCTTGGCGTATTCTCTGCCTAACTCAGTGAAATGGTAATTGTTACAAGCTGTTAGATTTGGTAGAGTCGAAGCATAATAACAAAAGAATCTTCCGTGTGATTGCATCATTTCTACATCAACTGCTATTTCAGCCGATGGTTAGCTGGTTTCTGGCTAACATCAAGGTGATACCGCGTGCAGCTTTGTGTTTAAGAGGGATGATGTGTGAGGCTTAAAAAAATTAAGCTCGCGGGTTTCAAGTCCTTTGTTGAGCCAACTACTATTCCATTCCCCGGCGAAATGACCGCCATCGTAGGCCCTAACGGTTGCGGTAAGTCGAATGTCATTGATGCTGTACGCTGGGTTTTAGGGGAAAGTTCTGCCAAAAACTTACGCGGCGATGCAATGACCGACGTGATTTTTAATGGCTCTTCGTCTCGTAAGCCAGTGGGGCAATGTAGCGTTGAACTTGTTTTCGACAACAGTGCAGGGCGGATAGCGGGTGAATTTGCCAACTACAATGAGCTGTCTGTTAAACGCTTAGTTACACGGGACGCCACCTCTACCTATTTTCTAAACGGCACTAAATGTCGCCGGCGTGATGTCACCGATCTGTTTTTAGGAACAGGGCTAGGCCCCCGGTCTTACGCCATCATTGAGCAAGGTATGATCTCTCGGCTTATTGAATCTAAGCCACAGGATTTGCGCGTATTCATAGAAGAAGCCGCGGGTATCTCAAAGTACAAAGAGCGCCGCAGAGAGACAGAGAACCGTATAAGGCACACGCAAGATAACCTTGAACGCTTGAATGATGTGCGCGACGAATTAGGCAAGCAGCTCGAAAAATTACAGCGTCAGGCAGCCGCGGCTACTCGTTACAAAACGCTACGTGCACAAGCCAGAGAGCTGAAAGGCCAGTTAGCAGCCCTTCGTTTTCTGAAAAATAGTGAACATATTGAAGCGCTGCAAAAACAGCAGCAATCACTCCAGTTAGAAGTGGATGACTTAGTTGCCCGGCTACAGGGCGACGAAGCTGGGCTTGAGTCGTACAAAACAAAGCAACTGGAAACAAAACAAACTATTGATGATTTACAGCAGCAACTGTTTACTACCAGTAATGCGATAACCCGACTAGAGCAAAATGCGCTGCATGCAAAACAACGCAAAGGGCAGGTAGAGCAAGAGTTAGCCCGAATTAGCGAGCAACATGAACTGCTTAACCACTCTATCGACGAGGCACAGGAATCGCTTGCGGTATCAAATGAAGCCCTTGAAAAGATTGAGCCTGAATCTGCCCTTAAAGAAGCTGAGTTAGAGCATGCCAAAGAGCGTTTTGAAGACGCTGAACAAGCGCTAAGAGAATTTAACGCACAAGCGCGCGCACAAGAGCAAACCTACAATCAACTTCGTCAGAATGTTCAGCAATGCCATAGCCAAATTCAGTCAACTATGAGCATGCAGTTACGCACTTCTCAGCGTATCAGCGAACTACAAGACGAGCTAAAACAGCTGGACGAAGAAGATTTTGCCAGTCAGATAACGCTTTTAGAAGAGCAATGTAGCGAACTCGATTTTGACATTGATGAAGCTAAGCAATTACTTCAAGAGTCCAATCAAAAGGTGTCGCAGCAAAAAGGCGAAGTCAACGCTATAGAAGCGAAGCGCCGTGATACCCAGGGCCAGTTACAAACTGCACTGTCCACAAAAGCTGCGCTAGAAGCGCTTCAACAAGATGCCTCAAATAATGAAGACGTAACGTTAGACGGGATAGAAAAGCTGTGGCAGCAGTTTAGCTCTAACCAAACTCTTGCACCTTGCGTAGAATCGATTTTACAACACGCAAAAGACCCCGTTGTTGCCAAAAGCCATGACATACAGGCATTGCTTCAAAATCACGCTTATTTGCCAAGCGGCATTAAAGTGTTTACCGATAAGGCGTTTGTAAGCACTGCCAGATCGGGTTCATTAGCACACGCTCTATTAACTGAATCTAGCACTAATGAACCGTCAACACAGCGTGTTCCCGCATTTTTTAATGACATTTACCTTTGTAGCAACGATGACGAACTTGCGGAAACGATTGAAAGTGCTTTTGTAAGCGTTCTTGATAAAGAAGATGAACCTGAAGGCATAGCCAAGGGGTTTACTAGCGCAATCTCGCCTTCAGGGTTGTGGGCAAGTTCACAGTGGGTAGTGAAACCTGGCGAAGCAAGCGACGGTGCTTTGCAGCGGGCGAACAAAATTAAGGGGCTAGTAGACAGCATTGAAGAAACTGAAAGCCTTATAGATGAGATTGAGCATTCACTAGAGCGCGCCAAACAGGCACTTGAACAGAGCGAAGCGCAAAAGCAGGCTATTCAGAGCGCCTTGGGTGAAAAAGAAAACCAGCGCGCACAGATTAAAAATAAACTTTCTTTGCTTGAAATGCAGCAAGAGCAGCAGTCTACACGCACTGCCAAACTTAATGACGAGTTAGCAAAGCAAGAGTTAATGTTAGCGAAAGAAGAAGAGCAGTTAGCTCAGCTTTCGGAAAAATTAGAGCTTCAAGAGGCACAAATTCTTGAACACGAAGTACACATTGACGATGTGAACGCTAAGCGTGATGCAAATGAGCGAACTGCGTCAGAGTTGCGCGCGTTAGTTGATACATTAACGTCGCAAAATCATGAGCTTGCACTTAAGAAGCAGCAACTAGAGAACCACCAGAATTTATATAGCCAACAGGTTACACGTAACCTTCAGCAGCGTGAAGAGTACATAAAAAACAAAGAAAGATTACAAAAAGAACTTACACAGCTGACGTCTCCTGAAGAAATTCAAGAAGCAGAGCTTCAGTCGTTGTTGGAAAACAAAGCGGAATTAGAACAGCTGAAAAGTGCTAAGCAAAGTAGTCTAGAAGATATAGAGCAGTGGTTGCGAGAAGCCGAAAAAGGGCATCAAGCTCTGGGTAAAGATATTCAAACGCGACAGACAAACATCGATAAACTTAATATTGATATTGAAGGATATCGGGTACGTGCGAATACGATTTTAGAACAGCTTGATGAAACGCAGCAGTCGCTGAAGAGCATTCTAGAAACCTTACCTGAAGATGCCGAAGAGAAGCGCTGGCAAGAAGACCTTGAAAAAACGCAGGCTAATTTGCAGCGCTTAGGTGCAGTGAACTTAGCCGCGGTTGAAGAATATGAAACCCAGTCGGAAAGAAAGTCACATTTAGATACACAGCACAACGACCTTACTGAAGCCTTGGAAACGCTACAGTCGGCCATTCGGAAAATTGATAAAGAAACCCGCACGCGCTTTTCTACCACCTTTGAGCAGGTTAACGAAGACCTTAAAACGTTATTTCCCAAAGTGTTTGGGGGCGGTTCAGCGTATCTTGCGCTTACCGATGACGATTTGTTAGAAACTGGGGTGACGATAATGGCTCGCCCCCCTGGTAAGAAAAATAGTACGATTCACCTCTTAAGCGGTGGAGAAAAAGCACTAACCGCTTTATCATTGGTGTTTGCTATTTTCAGATTAAATCCGGCTCCATTTTGTTTGCTGGATGAAGTAGATGCACCATTGGATGATGCAAATGTAGGGCGCTTTTGTAACTTAGTGTCAGAAATGTCACAAACAGTGCAGTTTATTTATATCACCCACAATAAAATAGCGATGGAAATGGCCAGTCACCTCACCGGTGTTACCATGGCGGAACCGGGAGTTTCGCGCATGGTGGCGGTAGATGTGGACGAGGCTGTAGCCTTCGCAGAAGCATAACAAAGGGCGAAAGAAATTAAATGGAAGATCAATTACGTCTACTTTTACTCCTTGGAGGCACGGTTTTTATCATCGCAGTGCTTGCCCATGGTATTTGGAAAATTCGTAAAAACAGTAAGCCTTCGGAAAAAGAGCGCTTAGAGCCCCGTCAGTGGCAAGATGATGACAACGATTTCGAGTCCGACGAGCAAGAAGGCTTTGACGAGCTTGGCATTGGCGCGGTGCGCGTGGTTAGCAAATCACAAAACCAAGAGCATGAGGCTGCAAGCAACGTATCGACGAATACGGCAAAAAGCCCTGCGCATCACGATATCAATGAAAAACATGCTTACAGCAGCGAAGAAGCTGATGACGACGATAGCTTGTCTCAACATGCCACGTCAAAAGAGCACGGTGATGGAAAAGAGGGCGCACACGGTGAGCATGCGGGTAATCGCCCAAGCAGCGTTGATAATTCAGCTATGCCGTCTGACGGGAAAGAAGAAGCTGAGAAAGCACCAAAGCTCTATGGCTCTGTGGTTACGAATCCGAAGCCACACATGAAAGGCCAAGCCCGACCCGATGGCGCATCAACCAAAGGGTCTAACAGAGGCGATGAAAACCTTGCTGCGTTCCCTGAACCTCCAGGTTTCTTACTTCGTGAAGGCGAAGAGCAAGAGGAGACGTCTTTAGAGTCGCATGTTGAGCGTGAAGGGAGCGAACAGCCAAATACTCCAAGTAATCAAGAGAGAGTGGGAAGCGCGCAATCGCATGACCCAATTCAGAGTCAGGCGGGCGGTCATCAAGAAAGAGGGCGTGCAGAGCCAGCTCGTCCTGCACAGAAGTTTTATATCGACCCTACGCTGGAGGAAGAGCCTGAAACAGTGCAGTCGCCGGCTAAAAACGAAAGAGAGGTTGCTGATTTTAGTTTAGATGCACCCGAAGAGTCTGTTTCATCCAGCGATGTTCATGAAGAAAATGAACAGCCGCGACGTTTTGCACGTAACAAACGAAGCAAAACGCCAGTGAGAAGACGAGAAGAGCCGAATTTTGGTGACGATCAAATGCGTATTGATTTTGACACCAGCGAAGAAGCTGGCGCTGATTTCGGCGATGAAAGCTTTAGTGCTAACGAGTCAGGCAATGATGGTGCTGGAAGTACACCAAAGACCGCTAAGTCGTCGATTGAACCCGAGGTTTTAGTATTAAATGTAAGAACGCCAGAAGGCGAGCCTATCTCAGGCGCGGCGCTATTACCTATGTTATTAACATTAGGGTTTAAGTTTGGCGATCAAGACATCTTCCACCGCCACGTAAACTCAAATGGCAAAGGGCCAGTATTGTTTAGCCTTGCTAACATGTTTAAGCCTGGGGTTTTCGATATTGATAACCTAGAGAACTTTGAAACCCAAGGTATTTCACTGTTTATGATATTGCCTATTGAGGGTGACCCTCATCAAGTGTTTAACATGATGCACAATGCAGCCCGCAAATTGGCAGATGAGTTCGGCGCACAAGTACTTGATGGACGCCGAAGCGTATTAACGAAGCAGGGCTTACAGCAATACGTCGAGAAAATTCGTGAGTTCGAGCGCAAGCGTATGATTGCGCGCAACTAGCGTTAATTTATCACTTGCGCCTAAATCTTATGAATTATTCACGTAGGTGCAACAACACAAAAGGACTTGGCTCATACCCAGGTCCTTTTCTATTGATTAGGGTCTGTTGATCTTTGATGTATAACAAAGGCTAGCAAGCCATAGCATTGTAGCGTGGCTGTTCCTTTCACAACCTGACTGAAATAGATCAGGTTTTTGCAGCCCATTTGGAACATACAGCGGCTTGGGCGAATAGGCCTTGGCAACGAATTGTAATACTTTTAACTATTTAAACGGCGTGACAACAACTCCATGTCAGATTCTTTAGAACAAGCAAAGCAACAAATAGCAACACTTCGCAACACACTTAATGAGTACAACTATCAGTACTATGTGATGGATGACCCTTCGGTTCCTGATGCAGTATACGACAGAGATATGCAGGCGCTTATCGCGCTAGAAAAACAATATCCTACGCTTCAAAGCCCGAATTCTCCTAGCCAAAAAGTGGGAGGTGCAGCGTTATCTGCTTTCGAACAAGTTACCCATGATGTTCCTATGCTGTCGCTGGATAACGCCTTTGACGAAGAGTCATTGCTTGCCTTCGAAAAACGTTTAAAAGACAGACTAAAAGATTCGGCAACGTTAGATTTTAGCTGCGAACCCAAGCTAGATGGTTTAGCGGTAAGTATTCTGTATGAAAATGGCGAACTAGTGCGTGCAGCAACCCGTGGTGACGGCCAGGTAGGTGAGAATATCACGGCTAACGTGCGTACTATCTCTAATGTGCCTTTAACGCTTCGTGGAGAGCATTATCCTGAGCGCGTAGAAGTGCGCGGTGAAGTGTTTATGCCTCGTGAGGGCTTTGCAAAACTCAACGAACACCAAAAAGAAACGGGTGGTAAGGTTTTTGCCAACCCTCGTAATGCTGCTGCTGGCAGTTTACGACAGCTAGACTCTAAAATTACGGCCAAGCGCCCGCTGATGTTTTATGCTTATTCGCTAGGCGTAGTGCAACCCGAAAGTTTTGAATTACCCACAACACACAGCGAGCGCCTTAAGCAATTAGGTCATTGGGGGCTGCCGCTGTGCCCTGATATCGATACGGCCGAGGGCGGTAAGGGCTGCTTGGCGTACTACAACCACATTTTGGAAAAGCGCGATAGTTTGCCGTATGACATTGACGGCGTTGTGTTTAAGGTTAACCGTATTGACCTGCAAAATGCCCTTGGATTTGTTGCTCGAGCGCCTCGCTGGGCGATTGCGCAGAAGTTTCCTGCACAAGAAGAAGTGACTAAGCTACTGGACGTTGAGTTTCAGGTAGGAAGGACTGGTGCGATCACGCCGGTTGCTCGTTTAGAGCCCGTGTTTGTAGGTGGAGTAACTGTGTCGAATGCTACACTTCACAACCAAGACGAAATTTCGAGATTAGGCGTTAAAATTGGCGACACCGTGGTAATCCGCCGTGCGGGTGACGTTATTCCTCAGGTGGTGTCTGTGGTAGAAGCTAATCGCACAGGTAGCGAAACTGACATTAGCTTCCCAAGCCAATGCCCAGTGTGTTACTCGCAGGTTGAAAAACTAGAAGATGAAGCGGTTGCTCGTTGCACCGGTGGACTAATTTGTGCCGCACAACGCAAACAGGCGCTTAAGCATTTTGCTTCGCGTAAAGCATTCGATATTGATGGTCTGGGCGACAAGTTAGTCGATCAGTTAGTTGACGCTGATCTTGTGCACAGTCCCGCCGACTTTTTCACGCTTTCGTTAGGCGATGTTGTTGGGCTAGAGCGCATGGCTGAAAAGTCTGCCAGTAAGCTACTGGCATCGCTTGAAGCTTCAAAGCAAACCACGCTTGCCAAGTTCCTATACGCATTGGGGATCCGTGAGGTTGGCGAAGCTACTGCGGCAAACTTGGCTGCGCACTTCGAAACCTTGGAGGCTATTCGCGAGGCGTCGCTTGAAGCACTGGTTGAAGTCCAAGACGTTGGTGAAGTGGTGGCTACCCACATTTTCAATTTCTTTAACGAGTCACACAATACTGATGTTATTGATGCGCTGTTAAAAGAAGGAATTAACTGGCCAGCTATTGAAAAGCCTGATTCGGATAACTTGCCTCTTGAAGGCAAAACGTGCGTTATTACCGGTACACTCAGTGAAATGGGACGTTCTGACGCGAAAGCACGTTTGCAGTTACTTGGTGCAAAAGTGGCAGGCTCGGTAAGTAAGAATACCGACTTCCTAGTTGCAGGAGAAAAAGCGGGTTCCAAGCTAACCAAAGCACAAGAGCTAGATGTGGAGGTATGGGACGAAGCTGCGCTTATCGCTTTTTTATCAGAGCATGAAAAGTAGCCTGTCTGGCTTAAATTCAATAACAGAACTCGGCGTAATGGTTTTCCTGAATAAATTAACGCCGAACTCATATTGATTGTTACCAATAAAAAACGCCACTTCATAGAAGTGGCGTTTTTTGTAATTCTTGCTCTGTCTTTTACGGCGTACTTTGTACTGAACGTTGTAAGGGGCTTGAGAAAAGGTAAATATTTCTACAAACCCTCAAGTGTAGGGCTCTCACGCTAGTGGGCTTCTTGATTCCGCATTTGTCTGCGTCTTTCCCAGGCTTTTTTCACTTGAAAGCGCCAAACCCAGTTTAAAGAGAAATAACCCGCTAGACCAAACACAACCGAGCAAATTCCACACCCGACTAAAAATGCAGGGCCAATGGTATTAATGCTTTCTACAACCCACTGCCAACTAAACTGAAATTCAAAATGCTCAGGCTTGGTCCCAAGTACAGTAGTACCAACCTTGTAAGCCCCATAGAATATAGGCGGAATAGTAAATGGGTTAGTCACCCAAACAGTTGCAACAGATAAGGGCAGGTTTGCTCGAAATGGAATAGCTAAACCGGCAGAAAGCCACATTTGAAACGGTACCGGCCAAAACGCGAAAAATAAACCTATGCCAAATGCACCAGATGCAGAACGACGGTTTAAGTGCCAAAGATTAGGCTCGTGCAATACGCTACCAAAAATTTTTAAAGCTTTGTTTTGCTTAATGCTTTGGTGATCTGGCAAAAAACGTCGGATAAATTTCTTAGGCATAAATATCAATGCATCTCGAAAATAAAATCAAAAAAGACAGAAAAAATAACAGTAAACGGAATTGCGCAACATGAATTTGCACCATCCACATTCACTCACTGTCAATTGCTACGTGAAAACATGGTCAATCGTATCACAATTTGCTTAAGCTGTTTTTGCGCTAGCGCAATAAGTGCAGTTTTCTGGCAAAAACTTCCAAGTACTCACAGCATGGCATTGATGATTGCCATTTTAATAATATCTGTGACTATCATTATATTCATTTCGACGACAAAACCCGCTGAACATCATGCATTTCCAGAGGTGCTGCTATGTTGGGCAGTGAGCGGGCTGCTGTCTGGAGTACTTTGGGTGGCGAGTGTAGGGCATTTTTACTACGCTTGGCAACTGCCCCAAGGGAAAATTCAACAAGATGTCACAATTTCAGGTCGAGTTGTGTCGGGGGGATGTGTCTTCGGCACAGCTAGGGTGCTGGAAGCAACTTATCACTATGTTGTCGCTATTGAGTCTGTCAACCGTGAAAGCACCGCGACATTTCTAGACAAGGGTATACTTTCCCCCTTGCCTAAGCGTGTTTTAACTAGCACGTTTAATTTCAAAGCTCGTCTTACTCACCAACGTTATGAATTCCCAAATGATCGAAAAAGCGAAGGCTTAGCTAACAAGAAAATCGCATATGCTCAACAGGGAACTATAGGCGTGCGGCCTCAATCAGTTTCTCCGTCTCAGGTGAAATTAAATTGTTTGCACAACGGCGATACCTTCACCGCAATTGTAAAACTTAAACCTGCATACGGTACGGCTAATCCTGTTGGAGCTAGCCGACAACAGCAGTTGGTTAGCCAATTTATTCATGCAACTGGCTATATTAAGTCAATAGAGCAAAATAAAACAAAACATAATCACTCAGTGCGTTATGGACTTGCTACAACATTGCAGAAGCTAGACCTTGTTCATGAAAAATGGTGGCGCGCATTGCTGCTAGGGGATAAAACGGGCTTTACGTTGGGTGATTGGACGCTGTTACAACGCACCGGCACTGGGCACATATTTAGTATATCAGGCATGCATCTATCACTTATCGCTGGGGTCTGCTTGTTGTTTTTTAACCCAGTTATATTTTTACTCACGCATGTTACTAGCCTATTAGGCAGAGCGAAATATTGGTTAGTACGTTCAGCCTCCATCAACTATCCGGCAACAGGTCGAAAGAACAGAGAGCTGCAAATAAGTAAGATGTTTGAAACCAGCGCGCCAATTAGAGCCTCTGTGCTTTGTGTGCTTGTCGCTGCTTGTTTTTGTTACGCGTTGCTTAGTGGAAGCGCATTGCCGGTTGTGCGTGCGCTGATACTGGTAACTATGGGGAGCGTGCTGTCTCTTTCTCGACATGCATGGCGGCCAGTAAATGTTGGGCTCACAATGCTTACTTTGAGCTTGTTGCTGTTTCCTCTCTCTATATTAAGGGCTAGCTTTTACTTGAGCATAGGGGCTGTACTGTGCATTTGGTTTTTAGTTGTTGTTTGGGGGCTACAGCGAGCACCATGGTATGTGTCTTTGTTTAAACTACAAATAGCGCTTACCGTAATCATGATTCCCCTAACCCTAATATGGTTTGGTAGCGCCAGTTTTGTTGCAGTTGTTACCAACTTAATCGCCTTGCCCATCATATCGTTACTTTTACCTATTTGTTTAATTTCGTTGTTAGTCCTTCATTTTGCTGAGTTGCCTTTCGCACAACAAGTTACGGGCATGCTTATGCATTACAGTGATGTGTGTTTAGGGTATTTGTTATCGCTTTTGAACGTTCTTAGTCAGTTTTCTGGGAGCGCTATCAGTTTTTACGTAAGTAGTGGTGCGGCACTTTGTCTAATTGTCGCTTTTTTTATTTTTCTTTTGCCAACATGGCGGTACAAAGCTATCTGCGTAGCGCTTCTCTTGCTCCCATCGCTAAGCATTTTTCAAAAGTGGTTACCTACCAATGAATCGGCATGGGCGCTGCATGTATTTGATGCGGGCCAGGCCAGTGCTATTGCAGTGACTGCGGGAGGTCGGGCTATGATTATTGATTCTGGCGCTCAGTTTAATGGCAATGCTCATACTGCAACGAGACACCTGTTACCTTTTTTAGAAAGTAAGCATATTTCGAATATAGATGTTGTAGTTCATACGCATAGTGACAACGATCATGCAGGTGGGGCATTAGCCATTGGACAACACGCCTTAGCTAAAAAAGCCACTTTCTACACGCCAACATTAGGTTGTGAGCGAGGAAAGCGTATACGCTGGCAGAACTTAACAATCAATTTTCTATGGCCGCCAAATGGCAACAAAGAAGACAACAATGCCATGTCGTGTGTGGTTAAAATAACAAGCGACGCTGGTAGCGTGTTAATTCCTGGTGACATTGAGAAAACAAGTGAGTACGCGTTGATAACCCGTGAAATCATGGATGGTTTTTCAGAGGGGGCTTCAATGGATACTTTAGCGAGTTCTACAATTCTAAGTGCCGACATTCTTATTGCGCCGCATCACGGAAGCAAAACATCTTCTACTAATGTTTTTATAGAACACGTTGCACCAAAAGCTGTGATCTTTACGCAAGGTTATGAGAATCGATGGCAGTTTCCTGCGTATGTTGTGGCTAAACGTTACGAGCGTTTGGGCGTAACGCAATATTTAACAAGCTATCACGGATATATAAGCGCAACCTTCGATAAGAATTCTTTTCATATAGATTCCCAACGTGGAACGTTGAATAAACGCTGGTATTTACCAGGCATTGCACCGCGACACCTCAGAGACTAAGTAATATCGCCAAATGCCAAAAATTTTAGCTTGTGACGAAACGAAGATGTACACGAATACCTTTAAATAGGTATGAAGTGGCCACACATTATTCACTTAGTTGGCAGACTAACCAATTTTGCCGCTATATTAGTGAATTAGAGCGAGAACGAGTACAATACTTTCAACGCGTTTTTGTTAACGTTTCAAACAGGTTAAAAAAACTACATGCAACAAGCCGACAACTCGGATTATCAAATTAAGCGCTTTTTACAGTACCTTAAAGCGTATAAAGTGCCTTTCGTTTTTGCCATCATTGGTATGATTGGTTATTCCGCGGTAGATACCTTCGTATTTTCCCAGCTTCAGCCAATGATTGACGAATCACTGGGGAAAAACGACCATGACTATCTACGTCTAGCCGCATATGCGATTGTGCCGCTCTTTTTGTTACGGGGTGTTTTCAACTTTTTAGGTAGTTACACGCTAAGCTGGATTGGTGCTCAGGTGGTAATGCGCATGCGCCAGCAGTTGTTTGAAAAATACATTCATCTTCCAGTGGCATTTCACGATAATCATGCGGTTGGCGGGCTTATCAGTAAAGTCACCTACGACACAGAGCAAGTGGCTAATGCATCTGGTAAGGCGCTACTAACATTGGTGAGGGAAGGCGCACTGGTCATCGGTTTGCTGTGTGTCATGTTCTATTACTCATGGCAGCTTTCGCTCATATTTCTTTTAATTGGCCCCATTGTGGCGGTGATTGTTTCTATCGTCAGTAAGCGTTTTCGCGTTGTAAGTAAAAACATTCAACAATCAATGGGCAACCTAACGTCGTCGGTAGAGCAAGCGGTGAAAGGTCACAAAGTTGTGATCATGTTTGGTGGTCAAGAAATAGAACAAGAGCGTTTTAAACAGAAAAACAACCACAACCGTCAACAGTCAATGAAGTTGAATGTCACTTCTATTTTGAGTGTGTCTTCAATACAGGTAATAGCGTCAATTGCCCTTGCTGTCGTTCTGTTTATTGCCAGCACGCCAGGCATGCTTGAAAAGCTTACTGCAGGCGTATTTATTAATGTGGTCTTTTGTATGGTGATGCTGCTTAAACCTCTTAAACAGCTCACTACCATTAATAACCAATTTCAAAAAGGTATGGCAGCTTGCGCCAGTATTTTTGAAATTCTTGATGAAGCAGACGAAGAAGATAAAGGGAAAACCAAAGTAGAGCGCGCAACTGGAAAAATTGAATTTGACGACGTTACGTTCTCTTATCCAGGAAAACAGACGCCCGCGTTATCTAATGTGAACTTTATCGCAAACCCTGGGCAGTCGATTGCTTTGGTAGGGCGCTCGGGAAGTGGTAAATCGACCATCTCGTCGTTACTAACTCGTTTTTATGTGCCTCAGCAGGGTGAAATTCGTTTAGATGACACTGTGCTTAATGACATAGATCTTAAAGATTTGCGTGCGCAGTTCGCCGTGGTCTCGCAAAACGTTACGCTTTTTAATGACACTATAGCTAACAATATTGCTTACGGTGCGCGCCAAAACGTATCACGTAAGGACATCGAGAATGCGGCAAAGATGGCACATGTTGAAGAGTTCTTATCGAACTTACCTGAAGGGTTAGATACGGTTATTGGTGAAAACGGCTTAATGCTTTCGGGTGGTCAACGTCAGCGTATTGCCATTGCGCGGGCGATACTCGCTGATGCTCCCATACTTATTCTTGACGAAGCGACATCTGCCCTTGATACAGAATCTGAGCGTTTGATCCAAGACGCATTAGAAACGCTGCAAAAACGATGCACCAGCATTGTTGTGGCGCACCGCTTGTCTACCATCGAAAACGCAGATTGCATTATGGTAGTGGAGCAGGGGCGCATTATTGAAAAAGGTAAACACAACGAATTGCTTGAAAAAGGTGGTCACTACGCGCAACTGCACGCGTTGCAATTTGGTGAGACTAAGTGAGTCAATCACAAAGTAAAACCAAACACGATAAATGGTACTTCGGCCATCCTTTAGTGTGGCTGCTCTTACCACTTGCGCTGCTGTTCTACTTTATTTCGGCAATTCGCCGGTTACTTTTTAAAATTGGACTCAAAAAAGCATTTAAAGCTAATGCTCCCGTTATTGTCGTTGGCAACATATCAGTGGGCGGCAACGGCAAAACGCCAGTCGTATTAGCTTTAGCCGATTATTACCAGAAGCAGGGCATTAAGGTCGGTATTTTAAGTCGTGGCTATGGTGCTAAATCACCAAAATACCCGCGATTAGTGAAAGGAGAAGATGATGCGTCTGAAGTGGGTGACGAACCTCGTTTACTGGCCATTAGAAGCCAGTGCGACGTTGTTATCGATCCAGTCCGCGCGCGCGGAGCCGCGTACTTAAGTGACGAATTACACTGCGATTTAATTATTTGTGATGACGGCCTTCAACATTACGCGCTTCATCGCGACGTTGAAATTGTGGTGATGGACGATAGAAAAGTAGGCAGTGGTTATTTGCTGCCAATGGGGCCCCTTCGCGAAGGACAATGGCGCCTTGGTACCGTTGATGCGCTAGTACATAATAGCCGTTCAATGCCGACATTTAACCATGCTGTAGCGCCTCAATATTTAATGACCTTAGTAGCAGGGGACTTCACCTCTGTTTCAAACAGAGTAAGAACCAGTCCCCTTGAAGAGATACAAAAAGTGCCGTGCAGCGCAATTGCTGGAATAGGTTCACCTCAGCGTTTTTTCTCTCAGCTTAAAGAAATGGGTATTCAGCTTTCTTCGGCTACACCGCTGGCGGATCACCATGCGATCACTCGGTCAGACATACCGAATGGCAGAGTGTTAATGACAGAAAAAGACGCCGTTAAAGCTGCACCTTTTGCTCATAACGACTGCTGGTTTTTACCTGTTACCGCGCATTTAGCGCCAGACTTTTTTAATTTAGTAAATGTGAAACTTGCCAAGGCAGGTTTGAAGATCAACCAAGACGGACAGGAATAATAACAATGGCCTTTGATAAAAAGCTTTTAGAAGTTTTGGCTTGCCCAGTGTGTAAGGGAAAATTAGTTCTGAGTGATGATAGCACCCAGTTAGTGTGTCGATTTGATAGATTGGCTTTTGATATTAAAGATGGCATCCCTGTACTTATCGAAAGTAAAGCAACTGCATTGTCGTTAGACGATGTAGACGCAACACGGTAATAAAACGTTAAACTAAGTGGTAAATAAGGGCGAAATAAAGTTATGTCATTTACAGTTGTGATCCCTGCTCGATACGGCTCAAGTCGGTTTCCTGGCAAACCCTTAGCGCTTATTGACGGAAAGCCGATGATTCAACATGTGGTTGAACGTGCTAAAGAAGCTGGAGCCGATAACGTCATCGTTGCCACGGACGATGAACGTATTCAAAACGTTGTGCTTGGTTTTGCTCAAGTATGCATGACGTCTGTCAACCACCAATCTGGAACAGAGCGTATTGCCGAGGTTATCGAAAAAGAAGGCATTGCGAGTTCTACTATTGTGGTTAACGTACAGGGGGATGAGCCATTTATTCCCGCCGAAAACATCAGGCAGGTTGCAGATAATCTTGCCAATGCGCCACAGTGCCAGATGGCTACGTTATCTACGCCTATTGAACGTGTTGAGGATGTGTTTAACCCGAATATCGTTAAGGTGTTGGTAAACGAAAAGGGTGAGTCTATCTATTTTTCACGTTCTCCTATTCCTTTTGAACGCGATCACATGATGGCAAACCCGCAATCTGCAAATACGTCACTGTACAAACGCCATATTGGTATTTATGCCTATCGTGCTGAATACGTTAAGCAATATGTTGCCTATGCGCCTAGCTCTCTGGAGCAAATAGAATCCTTAGAACAGCTTCGAGCCATATGGTATGGCGATAAGATTCACTGTGAGGTGGCGATAGCGCCACCGCCAGTTGGAATTGATACCCCGGAAGATCTAGAACGTCTTTTAAAGACTATAAGTTAATAAGAAATGAGTGCTGAAATAGGGCTGACGCTGTGTAGTAAATTAGCAAGAAGCCTTATCTAAACAGCCAGTTCTTGTAAAAGGTGAGTGAAACCTTTTAAACGCATACACATAGTAACAAGGGAACCGTTATGAACGTAGTTATTACCGGTGGCAACAGAGGCATAGGCCTTGCGCTTACCAAGCAATATAAAGCACGTGGTGCGAAAGTTTATGCCACCTGTCGAAACAGTTGCGACGAGCTAAACAGTGCAGGTGTGACAATCATCAAAGGTGTGGATGTATCCCAACCAGAAATGCTGGCTGAAAAGCTTGCACCTTTAATGGACGTTAACATCGATTTGCTCATTAATAATGCCGGAGTGCTCGGACGCGAGAGTATTGACGATTGGGATCCAAATACCATCGATTATCAATTTAGGGTTAATGCATTAGGTCCATTGTTAGTTACTCAAACACTATTACCCGCAATGGCAAAAGACGGTAAAATTGCCATGATTACCAGTCGCATGGGTTCAATGGCAGACAATGGTTCAGGCGGCTACTATGGCTACCGAATGTCCAAAGCCGCACTAAACTCGGCGGGAGTTTCAATGGCGAATGATTTGAAGCCAAAGGGAATTGCAGTAGGTATTTTCCATCCTGGATTCGTTCAAACAGAAATGGTGAATGGAGCGGGAGATATAGATGCTGATACCTGTGCTGAACGCTTGTCACAACGCATAGATGAGCTAAATGTATCTAACGCAGGTCGTTTCATCCATTCAAATGGTGATGAGTTGCCTTGGTAGGTTTAATGTTGGCTTGCCACAAACTCCATCAATAATGCATCACACCAAAAGAGCGCTTACGAAAAGCGCTCTTTTACTTTTAAACTACACCTGTCTTTAACTGCACGTGTCTTTAACTACACGTGTTCTTAACTACATGATTCCAATGCGCCCTAGCTTTAGCGCGTTAAATCATACGTATCGATTATTTGCTCAATAGACCCGTCTTTTAGACGAGCGCTAAGGGCTTGGTTAAACTCTGGAAATAGTGATGCGCACTTTGATTTGGCGGAGATAGCAAAATGTACATTGTTTGAAGATATAGGTGACTGGCTTACTTGCATGCCGTCATTTTCTGGGTCGTTCAAGTGGCTTAGTGCTGCGCTTTGTGGTGAAACTGCGTAGTCAGCGCGATGTCGACGCATCATTTCATACATTTTGTCGTGGTCTTTAACTTCGATAATATTCAAGTTTGATTTAATGCTATCGAATTTTTCACCTAAGCTTATTCCTCGAGGCATCACACCAATATATTGCGCGAGTGCGTTAAGCGAAAGGTCGGTACCTCGCGTTTGAGAAAGTGAAGGAGAGAGCACAACGTAAACCTCTTCTGCTGCAAACGGTGCGGTGATAAGCCATTTTCGACTACGAGCTTCGTTCCAATAGTTTCCCGCCAAAATATCAAGCTCGCCCGCGTCGAGTTTGGATTCTATTCGTTTCCAAGGTAGCCCGGTTTCTATCTTTAGTGTGACACCTAAATCCCGTGCTAGCAGGGTTAGAACGTCAAATGCTATCCCCGTAGCTTTCAACCTTCCTTCAAACTCGTTAAATGCGTAGGGAAACCACTGTTGTGCTCCCGCGGTGTGTAAAGTCTTACACTCTGTACTGGCAAGTGCACGAGGGTTGAATACAAAAGTCAAAATGAGCAATATGCCAAACGACAAGATGTGGCGGGAACAGTGTTTCAGTTTGGAGTAGGGTAACATTGCCATATTTTATTCACGTACCACAGAAGATGGCGTTGATAGTTTTACTTGTTTAATTGTGTATAGGGTCTGTTATACATAAAACCCTATCGACTGGCAATTAGCCGATAGGGTTACAAAAATAACGAACAGATGACTTTCGAGTATAGACTGCAGTTAATCGAAAGTTACAGCGCGGGATCAGCGCCTTCGTCTTCTTCGTCTTGGTCTTCAGACAATACTGCCCATACGTCGTGTTCGTTAGCGTGAATAACTTCAGCCCATACACGATCGCCAGGTTTTACGTCATAAACGCCGTTTAAATGAACTAGACCATCAACTTCCGGTGCGTCTGCATAGGTACGGCCAACGGCACCTTCCGCATCAACGCTGTCGATAACAACTTGATATTCGTTACCGATTCTCGCTTGAAGTCGCGCTGCGCTTATTTCGCCCTGTACTTCCATAAACCGTGCAAGGCGAGCTTGTTTCACTTCTTCTGGCACTGGGTCGGGGAGGTCATTTGCTCTTGCACCTTCAACAGGGGAATAGGCGAATGCACCAACACGATCAAGCTGCGCTTCGCGAAGGAAGTCCAATAACTCTTCAAACTCTTCTTCCGTTTCGCCCGGAAAGCCGACGATGAATGTCGAACGAATGACTAATGATGGGCACTGTTCGCGCCACTTTTTAACGCGCTCTAGTACGCGTTCAGCGCTACCTGGGCGTTTCATTAACTTGAGAATACGTTTGTTGGCGTGTTGAAACGGAATATCCAAGTAAGGAAGGATCTTACCTTCGTTCATCAGTGGAATTAGGTCATCAACATGCGGGTAAGGGTACACGTAATGTAATCGAACCCAAATGCCCATTTCGCCCAGCTTTTCACACAACTGCTGCATGTGTGCTTTAACCGGCATGCCGTTCCAAAAGCCCGTTCTGTGCTTAACATCAACACCATAGGCGCTAGTGTCTTGTGAAATGACCAATAGCTCTTTAACACCAGCGTCTTTCAAACGCTTAGCTTCATCGAGTACGTTACCCACTGGGCGACTGACAAGGTCGCCACGCATAGAAGGAATGATACAGAACGTGCAACGGTGGTTACAGCCTTCTGAAATCTTTAAATAAGCATAATGACGAGGCGTTAGTTTTACACCATGGTCAGGGATCAGATCTTCAAACGGATTGTGCTGGGGTTTTGGAAGATGATCGTGTACTTGCTCAACTACCGCTTCGTAGGCATGAGGCCCCGTGATAGCCAGTACATTTGGATGAAGCTCTCTAATTTCGTCTTCTTTAACACCTAAACACCCGGTAACGATAACTTTGCCGTTTTCTTTAAGTGCTTCGCCTATGGTGTCTAATGACTCTTCTACCGCCGCGTCAATGAATCCACAGGTGTTAACGATAACCAAGTCGGCATCGTTGTAGGTAGGGACTACGTCATAACCTTCGGTGCGAAGTTGAGTAAGAATACGCTCTGAATCAACTAAGTTCTTAGGGCAACCTAAGCTAACAAAACCAATTCTGCTGCCATTGCTTTGTTGCGAAGGTTTGTTGTCACTTAATACCTTCACTGGCGTTTCTAGCGTGGTGGTTTTATTTACTACTTTGTTTGGATTAAACGTTTCTACTGTCATCTAAAATATCACCTGGAAAATGACTGAGCTTAAAATGGCCGCGGATTATACAGGAAAACACGCTTGTACGCAGTATATATAATTAGCGACCAAGATATAAATTATTGACGCATTCTCACAGTACAGCTGTAATTTAGGCACTAAATGTGAAAACAAGTTTAAACGGCCACGGGTTTCATTGTAAAAGCGGCACGAACAAGGTTTAAAAATACCTTACTCACCCCCACATTTATCACTTCTTGAAAATAAACATTATCAGAGTTGAATGCGCTTTAGGGTTCAAATTAATAAAATAGAAGTGAATGCATGCTTAAATTACCGCTAACTTTTTATGATGAGTCAGGGCGAATTCTACCTCCCCGTTGGCTTTACAGCGTGTTTATACTTCTATGCATTGACTGGCTAGCGTTCGTCTTTTCTCTGGCTTCCCGCACTCAAACTAGTGAGCTACTTACGTTCTTTTACCCACAAAAAGAAACGTTAGGGTTGGGGTTAGCGGCAAGTTTACCTGTGTTAATTGCGTTATCTTTGGTTAGCCAACGAGATCGCTTATGGAAAAAAGGCTTTTTAGCATGGCGCCGATGGGTTATTCCGCTGGCTCAATTGGGGGTGTTGGCATTGTTGAGTGTTCAGCTTTACTACGCTATGCATCATCACTGGGGGTTTGAAACTATTACGGGTGTAAAAATCGTTTTTTACAGTATAGCCTTGTACGCAATTTCAAAAAGTCGTCATTTAAAGTGGATGGTAGAGGATTGGGAAACACCTAACCCCTGAACCTCATTCTCCAAAAACATCTTTATTGGAAATAGATTTAATGCACTCAATTGAACAGACGTTAAACTGAGTGCAAAATCTGTGAGAACGCTAGTGGCTGCGTAAGTGGTTCCCCAACGCCTGTTCATAGTAGGCAAATACGCTGATTTGACTGTCGTTAACCAGACGTTCATAGCAAATACCCGCTAAGGCATAGGTATTTTCACCAACCTGAAGAAAAACGGCAGGTGCTTTAGGATTTGACTGATCGTAAATCCATTCACCATCTAGCTGCGCTTTTAAAATTTCTCCAACATAAGCGCCAAAAATATTACAGATGGTGAACACTGCTTCATCTTCTAACGCTAAATCGTGATATTTATCTACGAAACTAAGTAAAATGTCGTCCACCAGTGCTACGCTAGCGGGTGAGTGGTCGAGTACAATATCGAACTCATCAGCTGCTGTTACCACAGCGTCCTTTGCGCAATCTGCCATTAATTTATTGAGTTCATCAGGTGACATGTTGTTCTCCTTCTCACCGATACTTTTGGTATAACAAGCTAACGCTTAAAAAGTCGTTAAGACAAGGTGTTATAGGTTTTTGACTATTGTGCGCAAGTTATCGGCCAAAGTCTATTTTTGTCCAGTTAATCTATTTATTACACTTGCAGCGGCAAACATACCAAAGGTGGCGGTTACCGTGACCACAGCACCAAAGCCGCCTGCACAGTCTAGTCGAGTACCACCTTCCATTGCAGATTTGTTATAACAAACCGAGCCGTCAGGTTGTGGATAGCGCAATTGCTCTGTTGAATAGATACACTCAACGCCAAAGCGGCGTTTTGGGTTTTTACTAAAATTATAGTTACGTCTAAGCTCACTGCGTAGCTTAGCTGCTAGGGGGTCTTGTGTTGTTTTAGCTAAATCGCCTTTAGTGACTTGAGTTGGGTCTATTTGACCGCCCGCACCGCCAACCGTAACAATGGGAATTTTATTACGTTTACAGTGAGCTATCATCGCCGCTTTAGCGCGAATACTGTCAGTGGCATCGACCACAGCGTGCATTTCTTTGGTTAAAAGTGTGGCCGTATTGTCTGGGGTGACAAAATCCTCAATACAGTTCACTTTGCAAGCAGGATTTATCAAGTGAATTCTCGATGCAATGGCGTCGACCTTTGCTTCTCCTATGGTATTGGAAAGCGCGTGAATTTGGCGATTTGTATTAGTTACGCAAACATCGTCTAAATCAATAAGGGTTATAGTACCGATGCCCGAACGAGCTAGTGCTTCTGCAGTCCAACTTCCCACACCGCCAATGCCGACTACAGCCACATGACTGTTGGCTAAATTATTAGTTTGCTGTGCGCCATATAAACGCACAATACCGCCTAAACGTGGATCATCAGACATGTTTCACTTCACTTAAAAATAAACTAACTCAAAGGCGTGTGTTTTCACAAAAACGTGCAAACACGCTAGCAGGGCGCGCATCATCTCAAAAGTGAACACTAAAGATCAATACACTCCAGTTTTTTCGAATAATAAATCCGATTTTAAGCGACATACGTTCTACCCAATACATGTTTAAATGAATTCATTGTTTAATGAAGTAATAAAAAGGGGCAGGCATATGGGCTTACTCGTTGATGGAAAATGGCAAGACAAGTGGTACGACACCAACAAAAATGGTGGGAAATTTGAGCGCCAAGCATCTAAATTTCGTGACAAAGTCAGTAACGAAGGTGGTTCCACGTTTCCCGCTGAATCTGATCGCTATCATCTTTATGTCTCGTTAGCTTGTCCTTGGGCCCACAGAGCGCTCATATTTAGAAAGTTAAAGGGATTGGAGGCGCATATTGATGTTTCGGTGGTACACCCTGAGATGCTTGATCAAGGCTGGGAGTTTAAAGATTACCCAGGATCAACGGGGGATAAGCTTTATAACTTCGATTATGCGCATCAAATTTATACTAAGGCAGAACCTGAGATTACCACCCGTGTCACTGTTCCAATCCTTTGGGACAAACGAACAGAAACTATCGTTAATAATGAATCAGCTGAAATTATCCGTATTTTTAACAGTGGGTTTAATTCACTGACTGATAATGAAGACGATTATTATCCTAACGCCCAACGTGAAGAAATTGATGCCATCAACAATATGGTGTATCACGACATAAATAATGGCGTATACAAAGCTGGATTTGCTACAACGCAAGAGGCCTATGAAGAGGCAGTAACTGCATTGTTCTGCGCCCTAGATAGGGTTGAAGAAAGGTTGAGTAAACAACGTTATTTGGTTGGCAGCAAAATAACAGAAGCAGACTGGCGCTTATTTACCACGCTGATACGCTTCGACGCTGTGTATCACGGGCATTTTAAATGCAATAAAAAGCAAATCGCAGACTATCCAAACATCTACGGCTATATGAAAGAACTTTATCAAGTTCCGGGCGTTGGTGAAACGGTAAACTTCGACCATATCAAAAGGCACTATTACTACAGTCATACTATGATAAATCCAACCCAGGTAATCCCCGTTGGGCCAGAGCAAGATCTTATGTCGCCTCACGGTCGCGATAAAATAGAACGCTAAAGCACACAAAAGGATGGAAATACAAAAAGCTAAACGTGAAGTTCGTAAAAGATAGTGAAGGTTAAGATTTAAGGTAGATACACATTATGTCAGTGGAAGTGAGTGAACAAAAATCGATAGAGAAAGTGGTTACAGGTATGCCAACAAGTGATGGCGCGGGCGTGTCCCTTACTCGTATTATCGGCCAACCTGATTTACCTCGCCTCGATCCCTTTTTAATGTTGGATTTTTTTGGTTCAGATAATCCAGGTGAATACATTGCTGGTTTTCCACCACATCCTCACCGTGGTTTTCAGACAGTTACTTATATGCTTGCAGGAAAAATGCGCCATAAAGACTCTGTAGGCAATGAGGGGGTTATTGATGCTGGTGGCATTCAATGGATGAATGCGGGCCGAGGCATAATACATGAAGAAATGCCAGAGCAGGAGGAGGGCTTGTTACAAGGCTTTCAGCTGTGGGTGAATCTTCCGGCCGTAGAGAAAATGTCAGCGCCGAACTATCAAGACATACAGCCAGATAGTGTGCCTACAGTACACATTCAAGATGCAGTAATCAAAGTGTTAGCAGGTGAAATTGACGGTGTGAAAGGGCCTGTGAATACAACGGCGGTTGCTCCTACTTTTTTAGACGTTGCACTACGAAGCGGGAGTTCAGAAATTGCACTGGGTTCGGATGAAGCTGCCTTTATTTATGTGTACGAGGGAATCGTGGTTATTAATAGCGGCGACCTTAGCAAAGAAACAATTGTGTCGCAGGGAGAGCTGGGTGTTTTGTCACAAAGTGGCAAGCAGCTATCTGTATCCGCTGATACGGGTTGTAAGTTTATAGTGGTCTCAGGTAAACCTATTGAAGAGCCTGTGGTCCAATATGGGCCTTTTGTAATGAACACTCAGCAGGAAATTGTTCAGGCATTTAACGATTACCAAAGCGGTTCATTAGCAAAGTAGATACAAGGTTTGCCTGTTTTGATTCGACGATGGGTAATTATCTATGTGGACTGTTATTAGACTGGGCTTTTAATCAATACCTCTTCATTAGGTACAGCAAGGAGTAGCACTGCCAATGCATTTTGAAAGCGTCGCCGAAAAACACGTGCTATCACTTTTAGAATTTGAGCGAAGTAACAAAGCCTATTTCGAATTGTCTATAGCACCAAGAGAGGCAGCGTTCTATTCATTGGATGGCGTTGGCTACCACATTAGCGAATTGCTTTACTTACAACAGCAGGAAAGAGCTTGGGGTTATGTGCTTGTTGATGAGCAACGAAATAACCAGATTGTAGCGCGTGCTAACATCAAAAATAGAGCAGGCGACAAGGCGGAAATCGGCTATCGAGTTGCAGAGAAGGAGTGTGGAAAAGGCATTGCTTCTCACTGCGTCTCATTTTTAATTGAGGAGGCCAAAAGCATGGGCATAAAATTGCTCACTGCAGAGGTCATGGACAACAATGCCGCTTCTGAAAAAGTCCTTATCAAGAATGGTTTTAGTCCAAAGCTGTGCTTTCGCCGAAAGTATCGTCATCAAGGCGCTTTCCATAACAGTATCTACTTCGAACTCGCGCTTTAAACTCATCGATTGAAAACAGCGTGAGCAAAACGTTGCGCTGTTTAAATTGAATTAGTAATTCACTCCCTCTAATGATTTAATATCAGTATGTCTAATCTCTTTTACGACAATAACAAAGGGGCGTATGCGCTTTTTTGTTGTAAAAAGCGATAATGTAACCATAAATAGTTAAAACACAGGGAATTTCGATCCAGATGGCAACCCCAATTACCTGCTTTAAAGCGTACGATATTCGTGGCGAATTGAACTCGCAACTGACTGAAGATGTAGCGTATCGAATTGGCTATGCTTTTGCGCAAGAATTAAATGCGAAAACTGTTGTTGTTGGTAGTGATGTGCGTCTTACGTCAACACCATTAAAACTAGCGTTAAGCGCGGGTCTAATCGATGCTGGTGCAACAGTGACCGATATTGGCATGGCAGGAACAGAAGAAATTTACTTCGCTACCAAACACCTTGGCGTAGATGGTGGTATTGAAGTAACGGCAAGTCATAACCCCATTAATTACAACGGTATGAAACTGGTGAAGTCAGGCTCTGTTCCAATTAGTGGCGACACAGGCCTAAACGCGATAAAAGAGAAAGCGGAAGCACTAGAAGATAGCTTCGTGTCAGAGCGATTAGCACACTACACTGAGGGTGCGTTGATTGATGCTGATGCGTTTTTTAACGGTACGGCCCATGTAAAAGAAGACAAGCTTTCTGAAACCGATAAATATGCGGTTAAATCGTGTATGTCTGACTATGTTTCTCACATGCTTTCTTACGTTAATTTGAGCAATTTTACGCCGTTAAAAGTGGTGGTTAATGCAGGTAATGGTGCCGCAGGCCCCGCGCTAGACGCTATTGAAAAAGAAATGAAAGTGCAGGGTGTTCCGATAGAGTTTGTGAAAGTACATCACAATGCTGATGGTACATTTCCAAACGGCATCCCCAATCCATTGTTACCTGAAAACCGTGCTGACACGGCTGACGCTGTTAAAGCGTCGGGGGCTGATTTTGGCATTGCATGGGATGGTGATTTCGACCGTTGCTTCTTGTTTGACGCTGATGGTGAATTTATTGAAGGATATTATATCGTTGGTTTGCTTGCTGAAGCCTTTATCGAGAAAAACACCGACAGTAAAATCATTTATGACCCTCGCGTATACTGGAATACAGAAGATATCGTAGCGAATGCAGGTGGTACACCTATTAAGTCGAAAACCGGCCATGCGTTTATTAAGGAGCGTATGCGCAAAGAAGATGCGGTCTATGGCGGTGAAATGAGTGCGCACCATTACTTTAGAGATTTTGCCTACTGTGATTCAGGCATGATCCCTTGGTTGTTAATTGCCGAATTGGTGTGTGTGAAAAAGCAAACACTGGCGAGTATGGTAAAAGCGCGAATTGAAGCGTTTCCATCTTCTGGTGAAATTAACAGTAAACTAAAAGATGCTGACGCAGCACTGGAACGCGTTACAAGTAAATATCAGCCACTAGCCAGCGTAATCGATACTACCGATGGTTTGGGTCTGGAGTTTGGTACTTGGCGCTTTAACTTACGTAAATCGAATACTGAGCCAGTTATTCGTTTAAACGTTGAAAGTAAAGGCGACATTGCGTTGATGGAACAAAAAACCGAAGAGCTACTTTCGCTTATTCGCGCTGAATAACCACGGTACTTTTCGTTAATAACGCTAGGGCCTGTTGACCTTTGGTGTACGAATTTTGGTCTAAATGGAAGCCTTTTAATCGCGAAACAGTCCTGCAAGCCTAGCGGGCTAAGTTAAAGGACTGTGACAAAGAGTAAAAGGCTTCCATAACGACCCCTTCGGGCAGCGCCTTTGTGCCATCTATACTGCGTTGAATGTTTTCGATTTAGAACCACTAAACCGTCAAACATCCGCCTTGTCTAGATGGCACACAGACCGCTGCAAAAATGTACAACAAAGGTCAACAGGCCCTAGATAAGTAACAAACGAAGGCGATAATATAGCGATATTATCGCCTTTTTTGTTTTCGAGATTTATACCTGTTAAATCTTTTTTTATCAATTGCTTACGAAGGTTATGCGTAACCAAACTGGTTGAGTTAGACACTCGCTTAATCACTGCAGGCTTTTGCCTCTATTACTTTTATTGCAATTAACTAATGTCATGCCTTTAACGCTAAGTTGTTAGTAACAACGTTAGACAAGCAAGTAAATCATCCAGGCGTGACAGATAACAACAACACTTGTTAATCCCATCCGCAAGCTTATGTAACTTACAATCTGCTCTTTAGGAAGACTAAGGATAAACTTGTCGTAAATAAGTACGGCGACGTAGCTTAGCGATAAAACGCCAAACACCTTCACGTCGTGAGAGAACACTAAACACAACCACCCAATTATGGTCGGCAACATAGCGGCTAGCATTTGCTTGTCGTAACGTTGATTACTTATTGCGTCCCACCAATGGATACCACCAAAGAAAGACAATAGCACGGCTGAGTATTGGACAAAGTAAACGGCGCTTTGTGTAAGCGATAACAGGTTAAGCTGATAAGCCAGTGGCATAGCCACAAAAGGAATGAGACCGGCAATACCTAGAAAAACCGCTGAATAGGGCATTGTTGTTCCTTGAAGTAATCTTGTATAAACAAAAATAGCGCCTTAAAGGCGCTATTTTTACTATTAAGCGTAATACTTAGTTCAGTATTTACTAATTTACTACTTAATTGGCGTGTACTTACGCTGGTTATGACCAGTGTAAAGCTGACGAGGACGACCAATTTTTTGTTTAGGATCGCTCATCATTTCATGCCAGTGTGAAATCCAACCTACTGTACGAGACAGGGCAAAAATACACGTAAACATGTTCGTTGGAATACCAATCGCTTTAAGTACGATACCAGAATAGAAGTCTACGTTCGGGAACAGTTTCTTCTCTGCGAAGTACGGGTCACTCAACGCAATCTTTTCTAGCTCCATCGCTACTTCTAGTAGTGGATCTTTTACGTTAAGCTCGCTTAATACTTCGTGACAGCTTTCACGCATTACTGTTGCACGTGGATCGTGGTTCTTATAAACACGGTGACCGAAGCCCATAAGACGGAATGGGTCATTCTTGTCTTTAGCGCGTGCAATAAACTCAGGAATACGATCAACAGTGCCAATTTCTTCTAGCATGTTCAGACATGCTTCGTTTGCACCACCATGAGCAGGACCCCAAAGTGAAGCAACACCAGCAGAAATACATGCATATGGGTTCGCACCAGAAGAACCGGCAAGACGAACGGTAGACGTTGAAGCATTCTGTTCGTGGTCTGCGTGAAGCGTAAAGATACGGTCCATCGCACGCTCAACAGCTGGGCTGATTTGATATTCTTCTGCTGGTACAGAGAACATCATGTTCAGGAAGTTAGCTGCATAGCTTAAGTCGTTTCGTGGATAAACAAACGGCTGACCTACATTGTACTTGTAGCACATAGCAACAAGAGTAGGCATTTTAGCAATTAGACGGTGTGCGCTGCGAATGCGCTGTTCTTCATTAGAAACGTCTAAATCGCTGTGGTAGAACGAAGACATCGCGCCAACGGTACCACATAGCATTGCCATAGGGTGGGCGTCGTTGCGGAAACCATGGAAGAACATGTTAATTTGTTCATGTACCATGGTGTGACGAGTAATTGTCTCTTTAAACTCTTCGTACTGTTCTTTTGTTGGTGCATCACCGTGAAGAAGCATGTGACAAACTTCTAAGTAGTCTGCGTCACGCGCTAGTTCTTCGATAGGGAAACCGCGGTGTAATAATACACCTTGAGCGCCATCAATGTAGGTAATTGAAGACTCGCAAGATCCTGTCGCCATAAAACCTGGGTCGTACGTGAAATAACCGTGCTGGCCTAACGTACGGACATCGATTACATCTTGTCCTTCGGTGCCAGACAAGATAGGAAGCTCGATTTCCTTACCGCCGGCTTTAAGAATGGCTTTCTGATCTGCCATAAAATGCTCTCCTCAGAATGGTTCTGTTTGCAGCGAAAACGGACGAAAATATCCGCTTCGTTGGGAAAAGTGGGCGTATTTGTACTTTATTATGCACCAACAAGTCAATTTAATTGCATATTTGCACAATAAATATTCCGAATTGCTTAAAAAAATATTAGCAATCAGATAACGATTAATTAACTCGTTGGGATTTCACTTTGCCCGATACGGTGCAATTATCAATGGCTTTTCGATAAAGGTAAACCACCGAACGATAAATATATTAACAGGTTAGTTTAAAAAGTAACCTTTTGATGAGGAATAAATACGCATACAGATTAAAAGTGCTTAATTTCTCGTTGTTATGCATAGTTATTCCATTTAGCTGCTGGTAAACTTCTTAACACTGTAATTGCGCTCGTTTAAACGTGTTGCGCTCAATTTTGATCTCTTTTTATTCAAAATAATTATCATAAAAGTGTATATAGCGACTAAAGTCTTACTACGGCACAAAAAATTGTAATTATATACTACGCTGGATATACTCAGCGGTGCTTTGGAAATGGAATAATTATTCTGTTACAGGCATTAAAGAATAATTCACAAATTGTTAACAACTCAATGGATGAGGCAATTAACAGGTTAAAAATCGAATTCACTTACTCAGGACATAATAAAGGTAAGAAATTCATTATCCCCTACGGATTAAACAGGCATACATTGTGAAAAAGCAAAGACCAGTAAATTTAGAACTCAATACTATTAAATTTCCGCCCTCTGCTATTTCGTCAATTCTCCACCGTGTAACCGGTGTTGCAATGTTCTTCGCGCTACTTTTTGTTATCTGGGCATGGGCAGTTTCTGTTCATTCGCCTGAAGGTTTCGCGGATGTACAAGCAATCATGGACGGTTTCTTTGGAAAATTTGTCGCAATTGGCACAGCTTCAGCGCTGACATATCACATTCTAGGCGGCCTAAGACACGTTGTTATGGATTTAGGTCACTGGGAAGAATTAGAGTCAGGTAACACAAGTGCAAAAGCAGTAATCGCACTTTGGGTTGTACTGACCGTAGTATTGGGAGTTGCATTATGGTAACCAACCAAGCAAGCATTAAGCGTGACGGCGTACAAGACTACGTTTCACTTCGCGCTACAGCAGCAATTATTTTCGCGTACTCGGTTTTCATGGCGTGGTTCTTTATTACCACCGATAACCTAACGTTTATCGAATGGCGAGGGTTGTTCTCTGGCCTGGCTATGAAAGTTTTCACATTGGCAGCACTAGTAGCAGTGATGATCCACGTGCGCATCGGCCTTTGGCAGGTGCTTACAGACTATGTTAAATCAGCAGGTCTGCGCGCAGGACTACAATATATCTTAAATATCATCGCATTCGGCTATGTAGCTGTTGGCCTATTCGTATTGTGGGGAGTGTAAAATGAGTTTACCCGTTCACGAGTTTGATGCAGTAGTAATTGGTGCCGGCGGTGCAGGTATGCGCGCAGCACTACAGATTTCGCAGTCTGGTAAATCATGTGCACTGTTATCAAAAGTATTTCCAACCCGTTCTCATACTGTGTCTGCTCAAGGTGGTATTACTGTAGCACTTGGTAATTCACACGAAGACAATTGGGAATGGCACATGTATGACACCGTTAAGGGTTCTGATTATATCGGTGACCAAGACGCTATCGAATACATGTGTAAAACTGGTCCAGAAGCAATTATCGAAATGGAAAATATGGGTCTACCATTTTCTCGTTTCGAAAACGGTAAAATCTACCAGCGTCCTTTTGGCGGTCAGTCTAAGAACTTTGGTGGCGAGCAGGGCGCTCGTACAGCAGCTGCAGCTGACCGTACTGGTCACGCGCTTCTACACCTTCTTTACCAGCAAAACGTAAAGAACAAAACAAAAGTTTTCTCTGAGTGGTATGCACTCGACCTAGTTAAGAACCAAGACGGAGACGTTGTTGGTTGTACCGCGATTGATATCGAGTCTGGTGAAGTAGTTTACTTCAAGTCTCGCGCAGTTGTACTTGCAACAGGTGGTGCGGGTCGTATCTACGCATCTACTACAAATGCACACATCAATACCGGTGACGGTGTTGGTATGGCGCTTCGTGCAGGCGTTGCAGTTCAAGATATGGAAATGTGGCAGTTCCACCCAACGGGTATCGCTGGCGCAGGAACATTGGTAACAGAAGGTTGTCGTGGTGAGGGTGGATACCTTCTCAATAAAGACGGCGAACGTTTCATGGAACGTTATGCACCTAACGCGAAAGACCTTGCTGGTCGTGACGTTGTTGCGCGTTCAATGATGACTGAAATTCGTGAAGGTCGTGGTTGTGAAGGCCCTTGGGGTACTCACATTAAGCTTAAGCTTGACCACCTTGGTAAAGACGTTCTTGAGTCTCGTCTACCTGGTATCCTTGAGCTTTCACGTACGTTTGCACACGTTGACCCAGTGAAAGAGCCAATTCCAGTAATTCCTACTTGTCATTATATGATGGGTGGTATTCCTACAAATGTTGATGGCCAATGTCTAACAGTTGATGAAAACGGTAATGACAAGGTTGTTAACGGTCTGTTTGCTTGTGGTGAGATTGCATGTGTATCTGTACATGGTGCGAACCGTCTTGGCGGTAACTCACTACTTGACCTTGTTGTATTCGGTCGTGCGACTGGTTTACACCTGGGTAAGACATTGTCTGAAATGGCACCAACGCGCGACGCATCAGAGTCCGATCTTGAAGCCTCGATGACGCGTTTCAATCGTTGGGAAAATTCAGAGAAAGGTAAGGGCGAAGACCCAGTACAAATTAAGAAAGACTTGCAGAAATGCATGCAGCTTAACTTCTCAGTATTCCGCGAAGGTGAAGCAATGGCTGATGGTCTTAAAGAGCTTGGCGAAATCCGCGAGCGTCTTAACCATGCACGCCTAGATGACAAGAGCGCAGACTTTAATACCCAGCGTATTGAATGTTTAGAGCTTGATAACCTAATGGAAACCGCGTACAGCACAGCAGTAGCAGCGAACTTCAGAACGGAAAGCCGTGGTGCTCACAGCCGCTTCGACTTCCCGGACCGTGATGACGATAACTGGTTATGCCACAGCATCTACGATCCGAACACTGATAAAATGCTTAAACGTGAAGTGAATATGGCGCCTAAGCTTAGGGAAGCATTCCCGCCTAAAGTGCGTTCATATTAAGAGAGGCAACGATCATGCAATTAACTTTTTCGATTTATCGTTACAACCCAGAAGTAGATGCGAAGCCTCGCATGCAAGACTACACTCTAGAAGTAGAGGAAGGTCAGGACATGATGGTGCTAGACGCGCTACTTGCACTTAAAGAGCAAGATCCGACGCTTTCTTTCCGTCGCTCTTGCCGTGAAGGTGTATGCGGTTCAGACGGTGTGAACATGAACGGCAAAAATGGCCTTGCGTGTATCACTCCTTTATCTGCACTGGGCAAAGGTAAAATAGTAGTTCGTCCACTTCCAGGTCTACCTGTTGTACGTGACCTTGTTGTTGATATGACGCAGTTCTACACACAGTACGAAAAGATTAAGCCGTTCTTAATCAACGACAGTAAGCAGCCGCCAGCGCGCGAACACTTACAGTCACCTGAAGAGCGTGCGAAACTTGACGGTCTTTACGAGTGTATTCTATGTGCATGTTGTTCAACTTCATGCCCATCTTTCTGGTGGAACCCTGATAAGTTCATCGGTCCTGCTGGTCTACTTCACGCGTATCGTTTCCTTATCGATAGCCGTGATACGGCAACTGAAGAGCGTCTTAACGACCTTGATGATGCGTTCAGCGTATTCCGCTGTCACGGTATCATGAACTGTGTAAGTGTATGTCCTAAGGGCTTAAACCCTACAAAAGCGATAGGCCAAATTAAGTCTATGCTTTTACAACGGGCTGTTTAGTACTATATTCTGATAACTTCCTAAAGTTACAGATAGTGATGCTCTAAATAGCCATCCCAAAAGGATGGCTATTTTTTTATATATTCGCTGTTATAACACTTGGTTATGCTGAGAATAACCTTATAATACATCTTGATTGTTAACTAGATTTTATAAAACGTAGCAAGGCAAATTAAATGCAAGAAAGCGTGATGAAAGCGTGGTGGGATTCCTCGCACATGGCAGGTGCCAACGCTGCCTATGTTGAAGAGTTGTATGAAACTTATTTAGAAGACCCGCAAAGTGTCTCTGAAAATTGGCGACAAATCTTCGATAACCTCCCCAAAGTCGATGGCGTAGAGTTAGAAACCAATCATACAACAATTAAAAATCAATTTAGGCAACTTGCTGCGTTAGGGCCAACCGCCCGCATGTCTAGTCCGTCTGTGCCTTCTGCAAATGTTTCAGACGACAGGCAAGTTAAAGTTCTTCAGTTAATCAATGCGTTCCGCTTCCGCGGTCATCAGCACGCAAACCTTGACCCGCTAGGTCTATGGAAACAAGAGCGTGTACGCGACTTAGAACTTTCTCACCACAGCCTTTCTGAGCAAGATTTCGATTCAGTATTCAATGTAGGTTCGTATGCCATTGGCAAAGATTCAATGCCATTGGGTGAACTGTTTAAATCGTTAAACCGCACATACTGTGGCTCTATCGGTGCAGAGTACATGCATATTACCGATACTGAACAGAAACGCTGGTTGCAACAAAAAATTGAATCTGTTCAAGCAAAGCCTGAAATTTCTCGCGACGAAAAGCTAGGAATTCTTAAAGGTCTTACTGCGGCTGACGGAATGGAAAAGTACTTGGGTTCTAAATTCCCAGGGGCAAAGCGTTTCTCTCTAGAAGGCGGCGATGCACTTATTCCTATGCTGAAAGGTTTAATCACCAAGGCTGGCACTGCAGGTACCAAAGAAGTGGTTATCGGCATGGCTCACCGTGGTCGTTTGAACGTGTTAGTCAACGTATTGGGTAAAAACCCATCGGTGCTGTTTGATGAATTTTCAGGTAAGCACGACGACTCACTAGGCGCGGGTGACGTGAAATATCACGCAGGTTTCTCGTCTGACTTCGCGACTCCAGGCGGCAATGTTCACTTAGCATTAGCGTTTAACCCGTCTCACCTTGAGATTGTAAACCCTGTAGTTATGGGTTCTGTACGTGCACGTCTTGCGCGTCGCAATGATGACACGAATACAGTACTGCCTATCACTATTCACGGTGACTCGGCAATTGCTGGTCAGGGTGTAGTACAAGAAACCTTCAACATGTCGCAAACTCGCGGCTTTGCTGTAGGCGGTACGGTTCGTATTGTGGTAAATAACCAAGTTGGTTTCACCACATCGAAGACTGAAGATACCCGTTCAACGCAATATTGTACTGACATCGCGAAGATGGTACAGGCACCGATTTTCCATGTGAACTCAGACGATCCAGAAGCGGTAGCCTTTGTTACGCAGCTTGCGCTTGAATATCGCAATAAGTTTAAGAAAGACGTGGTAATTGACTTAGTTTGTTACCGTCGCCATGGTCACAACGAAGCGGATGAGCCAAACGCCACGCAGCCGTTGATGTATCAAAAAATTAAGAAGCACCCGGTTCCACGTGTTCTTTATGCTGACCAGTTAATAGCTGAAGGTGTGATTGAGCAACGTGATGCAGACCGCTATCTAGAAGAATATCGTGAAGCACTAGACCACGGCGCGTGCGTTGTTGAAGAGTGGCGTCCAATGACAGAGCACAGCGTTGACTGGTCTCCGTATCTTGGTCACGATTGGGATACACCTTACGACGGCGCATTGTCAGTTGAAAAGCTTAAAGAGCTGGGTGAATCGATTACCACTATTCCTGAAGAGCACAAACTTCAGTCTCGCGTTAACAAGCTGTACCAAGATCGTAAAGCGATGGTTGCTGGCGAGAAAATGCTTGATTGGGGCATGGCTGAAAACTTGGCCTATGCAACTATCGTTGATGCCGGCGAAGATATTCGTATTACTGGTCAGGATTCAGGCCGTGGTACTTTCTTCCACCGTCACGCGGTGTTACACAATCAAAAAGATGCGTCGACATATATGCCACTACAGCATATTCGTGAAGGACAGGGCGAGATCGAAATTTACGACTCTGTGCTTTCAGAAGAAGCGGTTATGGCATTTGAGTATGGTTATGCGACAGCGGAGCCTACGTGTCTGACTATTTGGGAAGCCCAGTTTGGTGACTTCGCTAACGGCGCTCAGGTTGTATTTGATCAGTTCTTGAGCTCAGGTGAAGCGAAGTGGGGCCGTTTGTGTGGTCTAACCGTTTTACTTCCACATGGTTATGAAGGCCAAGGCCCAGAGCATAGTTCTGCGCGTCTTGAGCGATTCTTGCAAATGTGTGCTGACCACAACTGGCAAGTGTGTGTACCTTCAACACCCGCTCAGGTTTACAACATGCTTAGACGCCAAGTGGTTCGTCCAATGCGTAAGCCGCTGATTGTAATGTCACCTAAGTCACTATTACGTCATCCAATGGCTGTATCTTCGTTAGAGGAACTTGCAGAAGGCAAATTCCATAACGTAATTGACGAAATTGATGATATCGATCCGAAGAATGTAAAGCGTGTTGTTATGTGTTCAGGCAAGGTTTACTACGATTTGTTAGACCAACGCCGTAAAAATGAGCAAACAGACGTTGCAATCATCCGCTTAGAGCAACTTTATCCATTCCCACAAGAAGAATGCGCTAAAGTTGTGGCACAATACAGCCACGTAAAAGATTGGGTTTGGTGTCAAGAAGAGCCTCAAAACCAAGGCGCTTGGTACTGTAGCCAACACCATTTCTGGCAAGCAATTCCAGATGGTGCAAAATTAACATATGCAGGCCGTGATGCATCCTCGTCACCTGCAGTAGGTTATGTATCCGTTCACAACCAGCAACAAAAAGCCCTGGTTGAAAACGCACTCACAATTAAATAAGGAACAGTAATGACAATTGAGATAAAAGTTCCGGTTCTACCTGAGTCAGTTGCCGATGCCACCATTGCAACCTGGCACGTAAAGGCCGGTGACGCAGTTAAACGAGACCAGAACCTGGTTGATATTGAAACTGATAAAGTGGTTTTAGAAGTTGTGGCGCCAGCGGACGGTACAATTGGTGAGATCCTAAACGAAGAGGGTGCAACTGTTTTAGGCGAGCAAGTTATTGCTAAACTAGAAAAGGGTGGTGCTGCTGCACCAGCTGAAGCTAAAACAGAAAGCAAAGCGAAAGACGATTCTAAATCAGATGCGGCTCCAGCGGCTTCTGGAAAAACATCTGATGTTAAAGTACCAGTACTTCCTGAATCTGTAGCTGACGCGACAATCGCAACGTGGCACGTAGCTGTAGGTGAAGCAGTTTCTCGCGACCAAAATTTGGTTGATATCGAAACTGATAAAGTAGTACTAGAAGTTGTTGCTCCTGCAGACGGTTCTCTTGCTGAAATTATCGCAGAAGAGGGCGCCACCGTAACAGCTGAAGAAGTGATTGCTAAATTTGTAGAAGGTGCAGCAAGCGGCGCTTCTGCTCCTGCAGCGTCAAGCGAAAGCGATGACAGTGACGAGAGCAGCGATGCGCTTAGTCCTTCTGTTCGTCGCTTACTTGCAGAAAAAGGTGTTGACGCAGCTAAAGTGAAAGGCACTGGCAAAAATGGCCGTATCACTAAAGAAGACGTAGAGAAGTACCTTAAAGGCGGCGATAGCTCAGCGAAGGCTTCACCAGCAGCTGCTGAAGCACCAGTTGCAGACTTACCAACAGGTAACCGCACTGAGAAGCGTGTTCCTATGACACGTCTTCGTAAGACAATTGCTAACCGCCTTTTAGAAGCGAAGAACTCTACAGCAATGCTAACAACGTTTAACGAAGTAAACATGAAGCCAATCATGGATCTTCGTAAGCAGTACCAAGACAGCTTTGAGAAGCGTCACGGTATTCGCCTTGGTTTCATGTCTTTCTACGTGAAAGCGGTAACCGAAGCCCTTAAGCGTTTCCCTGAAGTTAACGCGTCTATCGACGGTGATGACATTGTTTATCACAACTACTTCGATGTATCGATTGCTGTTTCTACACCACGTGGCCTTGTAACACCAGTACTTAAAGATACTGACACACTAGGCATGGCAGGTGTTGAAAAAGGAATTAAGGAACTAGCACTTAAAGGCCGTGACGGTAAGCTGTCATTGGCTGAACTACAAGGTGGTAATTTCACAATCACCAACGGTGGTGTGTTTGGTTCACTAATGTCTACACCAATCATTAACCCGCCACAGAGCGCTATTTTGGGTATGCATAAAATCCAAGATCGTCCAATGGCTGTTAATGGCAAAGTAGAAATTCTACCAATGATGTACCTAGCGCTTTCTTATGACCACCGTATTATCGATGGTAAAGAATCAGTAGGTTTCTTGGTAACCGTTAAAGAGATGCTAGAAGATCCAACACGTCTACTTCTAGACGTATAAGACTTTCGTCTCACGGAATTGTGGTTAGGCGTTTAGCTTGTGTATGCTTGCTTTGCGCCTAACGCAACGCTGATATTTGCCCTATAATATCAGTCAAACTAATCAAGTCGCATTTGCGGCTTTTGTCTTACTAAAAATCGGATAGAAACACCATGAATTTGCATGAATACCAAGGTAAGCAGCTATTCAAAGAATACGGTTTGCCTGTTTCTGAAGGATACGCAGCAGACACTGCTCAAGGTGCTGTAGAAGCCGCTGACCGAATTGGCGGAAACGAGTGGGTAGTTAAGTGTCAGGTACACGCGGGCGGTCGCGGTAAAGCTGGCGGTGTAAAGCTAGTTAAAAACAAAGACGACATTCGCGCTTTCGCTGAAAACTGGCTTGGCAAAAATTTGGTGACTTTCCAGACTGACGAAAACGGTCAGCCTGTGAGCAAAATCCTAGTTGAATCTTGCACAGATATCGCTAACGAGCTTTACCTTGGTGCAGTAGTTGACCGTACAACCCGTCGCGTTGTATTCATGGCATCTACTGAAGGTGGCGTTGAGATTGAAACTGTTGCAGAAGAAACTCCAGAGAAAATCCTTAAAGCTGAAATCGACCCAATTGTAGGTCCTCAGCCTTATCAAGCGCGCGAAATGGCGTTTGCTCTAGGTCTTTCTGGCGTACAAATCAAGCAATTCACTCAAATCTTCCTTGGCCTAGCTAAGATGTTTGAAGAGCTTGACGTTGCGCTTATCGAAATCAACCCGCTAGTTATCAAAACTGACGGTAACCTACACTGCCTAGACGCAAAAGTAGGTATCGATGGTAACGCGCTATATCGTCAGCCTAAGCTGAAAGATATGCAAGATCCTTCACAAGAAGATGCGCGTGAAGCTCATGCTGCTCAGTGGGAACTAAACTATGTTGCGCTAGACGGTAATGTAGGTTGTATGGTTAACGGTGCAGGCCTAGCAATGGGTACTATGGACATCGTAAACCTACACGGTGGCAAGCCAGCTAACTTCCTAGACGTTGGTGGCGGCGCAACTAAAGAGCGTGTAGCTGAAGCATTCAAAATCATCCTTTCTGATGACAATGTTAAAGCGGTATTGGTTAACATCTTCGGTGGTATCGTTCGCTGTGACATGATTGCAGAAGGTATCATTGGTGCGGTTAAAGAAGTTGGCGTAGAAGTACCTGTAGTTGTACGTCTTGAAGGTACCAATGCAGAGCTTGGCCGTGAAGTTCTAGCGAACTCTGGTCTAGATATCATTGCTGCTGAATCGCTAACTGATGCAGCGCAGAAAGTTGTTGCTGCAGCGGAGGGCAAATAATGTCTGTATTAATTAATAAAGATACTAAAGTAATTTGTCAGGGTTTCACTGGCGGTCAGGGTACTTTCCACTCTGAGCAAGCAATTGCTTACGGTACGCAAATGGTTGGTGGTGTAACACCAGGTAAAGGCGGTACTGAGCACCTAGGTCTTCCAGTATTCAATACTGTACGTGAAGCGGTAGAAGCAACTGGCGCAACTGCAACAGTTATCTACGTACCAGCGCCTTTCTGTAAAGATTCAATCGTTGAAGCTGCAGATGCGGGTATTGAGCTAATCGTATGTATCACTGAAGGTATCCCAACGTTAGACATGCTTTACGTTAAAGAATACGTAGAAGCGAAAGGCGTTCGCATGATCGGTCCAAACTGCCCAGGTGTAATCACTCCTGGAGAGTGTAAAATTGGTATCATGCCTGGTCACATCCACAAGCCTGGTAAAGTAGGTATTGTTTCTCGCTCTGGTACACTTACGTACGAAGCGGTTAAGCAAACCACTGACGAAGGTTTTGGCCAGTCTACTTGTGTTGGTATCGGTGGCGACCCAATTCCTGGTTCAAACTTCATCGACATCCTTCAGATGTTCCAAGACGATCCACAAACTGAAGCTATCGTAATGATCGGTGAGATCGGTGGTACAGCTGAAGAAGAAGCAGCAGCGTTCATTAAAGCTAATGTAACCAAGCCTGTTGTTTCTTACATTGCTGGTGTTACTGCTCCTCCAGGTAAGCGTATGGGTCACGCTGGTGCAATCATCGCAGGCGGTAAAGGTACTGCTGATGAGAAATTCAAAGCACTAGAAGACGCTGGCGTTAAAACTGTACGTTCACTTGCTGAAATCGGCAAGGCGCTTCGCGAGACTACAGGTTGGTAAGCTAACGCTTAACAATTTTGTGATAAAAGCCCGCTTTAAGCGGGCTTTTTTGTGCGCGCTTATTAACAACTCTGCAGAAATGCATGTAACAAAATTACAACTATCTGCCGTAAAAGCCCCGTATAATCCATATTGTGTTGTTAAATTACATAAAGGCCTGCATATCCTTTGTTAACGGCGTGTTGCACAAATTTTATTGAATACGTATGCAGGCAATTGTGCAAACCCTAGGTCCTCTATAGCATTATGCCGACGAGATGTATTGTCATTTAATTGTCATAAGAACAACAAAAAGACAACAACTATAACCGTATGGGACACCCGTTTTATGAAACAATTTAAACCCAACCTAATTAAAGCTGCGCTTATTTCAGGCGGTATGGCGTTTGGTAGTGCACCAGCATTTGCACAAGATGCAAACACTGATGCTGTTGATGAAGCAAATCTTGAAGTAATTCAAGTTAGCGGTATTCGCGGCAGCTTACAGCGTGCTCAAGCAATCAAAATGGATAACACTTCAATTGTTGAAGCGTTATCAGCAGAAGATATTGGTAAGTTACCAGATACCAGTATTGCAGAATCAATCGCACGTCTTCCTGGTGTAACTGGTGAACGTCGTAACGGTCGTACAAGTGGTATCTCTGTTCGTGGTTTTAACGAGAACTACGTTGGTACGTCACTGAACGGTCGTGAGCTTCTAGGTATGGGTGATAACCGTGGGGTTGAGTTTGACCTTTATCCAACGGAAATCATTTCAAACATTCTGGTATACAAAACACCAGAAGCGGGCATGACTACCCAAAATATAGGTGGTTCAATTGACCTTCAAACGGTTAAGCCTCTAACGGCAGAAAGTACGTTTACCGTAAACGGCACGTTCGAGAAAAATGCTGAAGACTCTCCAAACCCAGATTTTGACAACGACGGTCATCGCATTTCTTTAAACTTTGTCGATCAATTTGCCGACGATACGATTGGTTTAGCGCTAACTGTTGCGAGCATGGAGTCTCCACGTCAGGAGCAACACTTCCGCGGTTGGGGTTACGCCACAGTAAACACTACACCAGAAAACACGTTTGACGATAACGGAAATCCTCTTTGGAACCCTCGTCGTTATGATGGTCAAGACACTGTAGACGTTCCTGATGGTACTGTTGTATTGGGCGGTCACGATTCATTCCAGCGTTCAGCAATGCTAGAACGTGACTCAATTGCCGCTGTAGTCCAGTGGGCACCTACCGATAAGCTCAATATTCAACTTGATGCGCTTTATATCGATTTCGTTGAAGACGATGTACGCCGTGGTCTTGAAGAAGGCGGTGCAGAGTGGGGTACAAGCGCTTACACAATCACTGGTGTTGAAAACGGTCTGGTAACTAGTGGTTACTCTGATGGTTTCTATAGCGTTGTTCGTAACGATGCGCGTCGTCAAGAAGCAGACCTAACCACAGTAGGCATTAATGCTGAATACCAAATCAACGACTCTTGGACACTAGAGCTTGATTACTCTACCGGTAAAGTTGAAAAAGAAATTATCGATGTAGAAAGCTACTCAGGTGTAGGTCGTGCTGGTACTGAAGGCCGTCCAATTACTGCACGTAGCTGGGAAATGACATCTTCTGGAGTAATGTTCTCTGACCACCCAACTATTGCACCAGTTGACCTTACCGACCCAACACTTATTAGCCTTGCAGGTCCGCAAGCATGGGGCGCACGCCCGTTACTTGAGTCTGACGCACAGGATGGTTTCGTAAACCAGCCGCTTTTCGAAGAAGAGCTTGATACCCTTCGTTTCGACGTTAAAGGCTATGTAGATTGGGGTGTGGTAACTGGCCTATCTGCTGGTGTTGTATATTCTGACCGCTCTAAATCTAAAGACAATAACGGTGCTTACCTAACAGCGCCTTCATATCCTGGAAATGCTGCTATTCCTGAAGTGCTAGGCGTAACGAACCTTAACTTTATTGGAATTGACGGCGTGTTAGCGTACGACTCGCTAGGTCTTTTCGAAAGTGGTTATTACATTGAAAGCGATGCAAGCCGCGTTCAAAACGATCGCTTAGGTGATACTTACACCGTTGATGAAGAACTACTTACCCTTTACACCAAACTAGATTTGGAAATGGAAGTTGGCGATATTTGGGTGCGCGGTAATGTTGGTCTTCAAGTTGTTAGTGCCGACCAGCAGTCAACAGGTTTTTTTGCAACTTCAAATAGAGAAGGCTTTACTGTTGCTAACCCTGTATCTGGTGGTGCTGATTACACAGATGTTCTTCCAACACTTAACCTTTCAGCAGAAGTGGCTGAGGGGCAGTTTGTACGCTTAGGCTTGAGTAAAGTTATTTCTCGTCCGCGTATGGATGACATGCGTCCAAATACTCAGGTTACGTTCTCGTTCAACGATAACCAAATTACTAGCACTGAAATTGAAAATGGTCCATGGGGTGGTAGTGCTGGTAACCCTGAATTGCGTCCGCTTGAAGCTAACCAGTTTGACCTAGCCTATGAAAACTACTTTGCTGATACGGGTTATGTTGCTGTGTCTTTCTTCTATAAAGACATTAAAAACTGGCACCGTAGCACGTCTATTGTAGCTGACTTTACAGAATTCTATATTCCAGAAGTTCACCAAGGTTCAGAGGGCCAAACTCCTGTATTGTTCACTGGCCAAGTAGGCAGTGTTCTTGATGGTTTCGAAGGCTTTGTTCGCGGTTACGAATTACAAGGTTCACTTCCATTTGACATGATCCATGATTCACTTGAAGGCTTCGGTTTGTTCGCAAGTGCCACCTTTATGGATGGTGAAGTTGACGCGGCTCCGGGGCAAACTGAAACACGTATTCCTGGACTATCAGAAGAGTCTTACAGTATGACTTTCTTCTATGAGAATGCTGGTTTCGAATTCCGTCTTGCGGCAACAAAACGTGATCAGTACCTAACTGAAGAACGTGGTGTTAGTTTGGCGTTAGTTGATGCAACGAAGCAAGGCGGTACGCTTGTTGATGCGCAAATTGGCTATGACTTTAGCGAGTCTGGTATCGAATATCTAGAAGGCCTACGTGTTACTTTACAAGCACAGAACCTGACCGATGAAGATGATATTCAAGCGTCAGCGGCTGACGGCCGTCAAATCACGCAGTTCCAAACTTATGGAACGAACTACTTGCTAGGATTTAACTACAAGTTCTAATTTCTTCGTGTGTGTAAAGCCACCTGCTGCTTTTTGTTTTAGCTTGTGCTAAAAGAGAGAGCAAATGGTGGCTTTTCTTTTTGTATGAAAGGAATCCTTCAAAATTTTTGGTACGAATTGCGAGAAGTTTATGCAAGATCCTCATAGTAATCCGATAAAGCGTGTAGTGATTGCCGGCGGTGGAACGGCTGGTTGGTTAGCTGCATCACTAATGAAAAAGGTGTTGGGTAAAGCAGTTGATATTACTCTGGTTGAATCTGAAGCGATTGGTACGGTCGGTGTTGGCGAAGCTACCATCCCCCCAATACGCCTAGTAAACCAAGTGTTAGGTATCGACGAAGCACAGTTTCTTCATGATACTAAAGCAACGATAAAACTTGCTATACGGTTCGAAAATTGGAAAACGAAGGGTGAAAGCTACTATCACACCTTTGGTGCGCCGGGCAAAAGCATGGCGTTTTGTCATTTTCATCACTATTGGGTAAAGGCGCGCCAGCAAGGCCTAAAAGACGACCTGTGGGATTTTGACCTAAATTACCATGCCGCTGAAGCGGGACGATTTGCGCAGATAAATGCCAAAGACCCAGTCGTTGAGCTACCTTTCGCCTATCATTTTGACGCCAGTTTATACGCTCAGTATTTACGAAAGCTGAGTGAAAATATGGGGGTTGTACGCAAAGAAGGTAAAATTTCACGTGTTCAACGTTTTACCCACAGCGGTTTTATTCAAGCACTTCACTTAGAAAGTGGGGACGTGGTTGAAGGGGACTTATTTGTTGATTGCACGGGCTTTAAGGGGCTATTGATAGAGGAAGCGCTGGGCGCTGGTTACGACGATTGGTCTCACTTACTTCCTTGTGATAGTGCCATTGCTGTACCGTCTGAGCGACATGAAAAAACCGCGCCTTACACGCGCTCTATTGCCCACGATGCGGGTTGGCAATGGAGGATCCCACTGCAACACAGAAATGGTAATGGCCACGTATATAGTTCACGCTATATCAGTGATGATCAGGCCTGTGACACCTTGTTGTCAAACTTAGATACCAAACCATTGGGTGACCCTAAACTGATAAAGTTTACGACGGGCAGACGACGTAAGCAGTGGTACAAAAACGTAGTAGCAGTAGGTCTATCAAGTGGATTCTTAGAGCCACTTGAATCTACTAGTATTCACCTCATTCAATCTGCAATTGTTCGCTTAATTCAGCTGTTTCCCCACAACGGCTTTGCACCGAGCTTGGAAACGGAATATAACAAGCAGTCTGAATTAGAGTTTGAACAAATCAGAGATTTTCTTGTTTTGCATTACACCGTAAATGAGCGAACCGATAGCGCCTTTTTCAATGATATGCGAAATATTACTTTGCCCGATTCCTTAGCACATAAAATTGCGTTGTTTAAAGAAAGCGGAAATCTGCTACGAGAACAAAATGATCTATTCCTTGAAAGCTCATGGCTACAGGTCTTGTACGGTCAGGGGATTACTCCTAAGGATTATCACGGTTTGGTAAACAGTGTGCCTGAAGTTCAGTTAAATCAAATGTTAACAAGGTTGTTGGAAATCAAAAAAGAGCCTATTGCTAAGTTGCCGACACATGACGAGTATATAAATGGGATGGTTGCAAAGTATAAGCGCGCAATGAGTTGAATAATTTCATATGGTTAGAAGTGCTGCGAACGAACGCATTAGCTAACTAAACAGGTAAAGGATAAAGCAGCCAAAAGGCTGCTTTGTTCGTTTTTAAGGATGAATTGTTACAATTATGCTGGTTTTTTACTGGTAAATTAAAAATATGTTGCGCCGATGTAAATGAATACGTATGCATAGCATTGCTCCCTTTTTATACAAAACAGTAGTATTTGGTGTTGAACCATAAGAGGCATTTTTGGGTGTGGTAGTCCTAAAAGTGTCGATAATAAACAAGGAATGGGACACCAATGAAAACATTCAAACCCAGCACTATCATGGCGGCCTTGATAAGTAGTGGGGTCGCGTTTAGCGCAGCTCCTCTTTATGCCCAAGAGTCACCAGACACCTCAATAGACGAAGTTGAACGACCACAAGAAGATACCCTAGAGCGTATTGAAGTACGTGGTTTTAGTACCAGCTTGATCCAATCACTAAACCAGAAACGCTTCTCCGATACGGTTTCTGAACAAATATCTGCAGACGATTTGGGCGGACTTCCCGATGTGTCGATGGCGGATGCACTGACCCGCTTGCCGGGTATCTCTGCGGTAAGAACCGGGGGGCAAGCCGCGCAGATAAACATTCGTGGTCTATCCGGTGACTTTGTGTTTTCTACATTAAACGGTAGAGAGCAGGTATCGACCAGCGGAAGCCGGGCAATTGAGTTTGATCAGTATCCTTCAGAGCTTATTAGTGAGGCGGCGGTTTATAAATCTCCCAAGGCATCGCTTATTGAGGGGGGGATAGCGGGTACGGTAGAACTTAAAACTGCATCACCACTTGCCATTGAAGAGCAGCATAAATTCAGCGCCAACATGCGTGGCATGTACAACGATAGAGCGTCAGAGGTGAGTGATGCTACAGAGTATGGACATAGACTGAGTTTTTCATATCAAGGTAAATTCCTTGATGATACGCTAGGTGTATCACTAGGTTATGCTCGTTTATTCCAACCGAGTGTTTCGACTCAATTCATTGGTCTTGCCTACAATGGTGTAACGGACGTAGACGGGATTTACACAAATTCTGAGTGTACCGAAGAGGAAATAGCGCCTAACTGTGAACTCATTTCAGAGGGTTTTGAAATGCAGCACAAGGGCGGGGAAGAGACTCGTGATGGTTACGTTGCGGCGTTTGAATGGGCACCTATCGATACCTTTACACTTAAAGCTGATGCTTTCATTTCTAAATTTGATTCCGAAGCCTTTGCCCGTGGCTTTCGCGTTAAGCTAGGCGGAATAAATGCCGGTATAACTAACCCTGTTGTAGTTAACAGGAGCGTAATTGGCGGCACATTTTCTCGTACAGACAATAGCTTTACCCGTGTTGAGTTGGTAAACGACGACAATCAAGACTTCGACAGTGTTACCAACTTAGGCGTGAATGCTAATTGGGAGATATCGCCAGATTTAGCGGTTCAGTTTGACGTCTCCCGTTCAAGTGCTGAAAGCGACTTCAGAAACGGTTTACTGTGGTCGCTTGTTGGCGAAGACGCGACAGTGGCAAACCCCGTGTTCGACGAAAACGTTCAAATTTCTTATTTGCTCAACGGACTAAACTTACCTGATATCGGTTTTAATCAAAGTGATGCTTTTACAGACTTAGACCGTGTAATGGTAAGTAAATACGGCATTTATCCGTATGAAAACAAAGATGAGTTAGACGCCTATCGCGTAGACTTCCAATATTATGTCGATGTGCCAATCATTTCAGGCTTTGAATTTGGCTATCGTTATTCAGACCGGGAATATAACAATGACCGCTCTGTGTTTGAATACGGCAATGACAGTGCATTTTCAGTCAGCGAACCGCCACTTCAGTTAACTTCTGATATGGTCGAAGAGGTAAATTGGAGCGGTGATTTTGGTTATTTTCCAAGTTATCTTTCCGTTGATCTAGACAGTGCACTTAATGCTTGGTTTCCAAACGGTAGGCCACAGCCTGTTCAAACGTGGGGGCCAGGTGCTGCCGGTGTAATTAACGCTCCAGAAACAGGCACTGCTTCAACAGCATGGACACTACAAGAAAGTGGGGATGTATTTGAAACTGTGAATTCTGCTTACTTGATGGCAAACATTAATACAGAAATTGGCAGTATTCCTGTTACAGGTAATGTTGGTGTTCGTTACGTTAAAAGTAAACAGAGTTCAACGACGCTACAGCGTGCTACTCGGTTTATTGAAGATTTAGAGACCGGAACATCGGTTGAAGTTAGTGATCCTACGGCTGGAGCACAAAACATTACCGACGACGTAGGGTTAATCAATAACTTTTATCGCCCAGCGTTGATAAGTCACGAATATTCTGACGTTTTACCTTCAATTAACCTCAACTTTAAACTTACAGACGACACACAACTTCGTGTAGCCGCCGCAAAGGTGATGGGTAGAGCGCCGATAAACCGTTTTGCCGCGAATGCGTCAACGACTATTGAACCGGTTACTGCTTTCCAAGACAGAGATTCGGGCGAAATTACGCTTTCAAACCCTACGGCGAGGGTTAGCGGTAACGCCCGCAACAGCCCCTATCTAGAGCCGTTCTATGCAACTCAATACGACGTTTCGTGGGAGTATTATTTCTCAGATACGGAAGGTGCATTAGTTGTCGCTGGCTTTTATAAAGACATTGAATCGTTCGTAGAAGACATTGAAATAGAGCCTTATGATTTTGAAGCAAACGGCATTGTAATTCCTGATAACGTAAGTGTGCCGGTTTACTTGACGCCAGAGTTTGCAGGACAGGAAGCCGAACTAGCGCTTGATGAAAATGGCGACCCCATCTTTATTACCGTCCCTACTGAAAATGGTAGCTACAGCACAGCCGTAAACAATGCCGAAGGTGGCTATATTCGCGGTTTAGAAATCGCCTATACGCAAATTTATAGCATGCTGCCTGGTATGTGGTCAGGCTTAGGCGTTAGCGCAAGTTACTCTTACACCGAAAGTGAAATTCAACGCACGCTAGGTGATGACGTGTATGCCGCTAACTTACCAGGTCTTTCTGAAAACGTTGCTACGCTAACCGTGTTTTGGGAATACGAAGGTTTTGAAACTCGCTTGTCTAGCCGATATCGCGACGCATTTGTTTCGCAGCAAGTAGCGGTAAACGATCAGGTGGTTAATTTTGATGAAGAATTGGTTATTGATTACCAAGCGTCGTACGAGATTAACGACAATTGGAGCGTACTATTTCAAGTTAACAACCTAACAGACGAGCCAACGAAGAGCTATTTCTCATCAGAAGAGCAAACCGGCACTATCCAATACTTTGGTACGCAATATTACCTAGGGATGACATATCAACTATGAAAAACAGCATCTTAGGTAATTTATTTAGCAACACGAAGGAATATTCGGTTGCCAAAAGTAGCGAAAAAATTCAGGAGAATTCTATGTTTACTAAAAAAAGAGTAGTGCGCGCTGCGTTACTCGTAGTAGGCGCATATACACTTGCAGGTTGCGGTGGCTCGGGCGTAGAGTCGGGCACGAACGATCTGCTTACCTGTGAGGTGCCAAATGTACCTAATTCAACCGGTACGGCTTGTGAACCGCCACCACCTATTCAATGCGATGCGCCGCTCGTACCTAATGAAGCGAACGATGCATGTGAAGCCGGTGCTGATCCAAGTTTACCTGCACCTGTATTTACCCCTTCATCTAATCAAGCTGTACTTTATTATAATCGGGCTGCTGTTGACGCTGATAACTCAAGTAACGATGCAGCTTATGAAGGCTGGAGACTACATACTTGGAACAATGACGAGTGTGATGCTTATGCTGACGCAGACACGGATTGGGCCAACGGTCGCATTCATAGCGGTATCGATCCTAACTATGGTGCGTATTGGATTCTAGACCTTAAAGAAGGGTATGGGAGCTGTCACAATTTCATCATCCACAAAGGCACTGACGATGCCGGAAAAGAAATGGGGGGCGGAAACTTCCAGGGTTCTTTAGTACAAGATGATGAAACATTTGTACGCATGAATTTTACCCTCTCTGGCGAGGCAACCATATTCGAGTTTCCTATCATGTCTCTTGGTCCTCAGCCTGTTGATATCGAGGGTTTTGGCGCGCATTGGTTAGATGCCAACACTATTTTATGGGACGTACCTGAAACCGTTTCAGAGGTGAAACTTCACTATTCAGCACAGGCTGACTTAGAGAGTACGCTGGAAGAGGGTATTAACGGTACTCAAGTAACGTTAATGAGTACAACACTTACCGAAGAGCAATCTGCCCGTGCGCCGCACTTATCTGCTATGCAGGCTTGGGAAGGCGACTGGTCGGTTGAAGATGCTAAAACCGTGTTGACGACACAAGCCGTAGTAGGGGGTTACGATGCTGACGGTGCGCTTGTTGTTGCGACCGGGATCCAACTGGCTAACGGAATAGACGCACTATATACGCTCGGTGAAGACGATGCCGACGAAGCTCAACTTGGTGGTATCTACTCTGATACAGGTATTACTGCCGCATTGTGGGCGCCTACTGCTTCAAATGTTGATCTTCTGATTTATAACGACAACAAGACATTAAGCCAACGTATTGATATGGTTCGCGATGATACGTCTGGTGTCTGGCGTCATGAAGGCGATATGTCCCTTGACCGTCAGCTTTACCGTTATGAAGTTACCGTCTATCACCCTATTTCGGGGAATGTAGAAACGCTGCTTGTTACAGACCCATATTCTGTGTCACTAAGCACAAACGGCCGTTTCTCTCGCTTCGTAAATCTAGCTGATGATGATTTAAAACCTGAAGGGTGGGATTCTCACACCATCCCTACGGTTGAAAATTACGAAGACGCAGTTATTTACCAAGGTCACATTCGTGATTTCAGTGTGCGTGATATGTCTACTTCTGAAGAAAATCGAGGTAAATACCTTGCCTTTACTGAAGAGGGCACAGCACCGGTTGAGCACCTTAAAAAGCTTGTTGATGCAGGGCTTACTTACTTCCATATACTTCCAGCAAATGACATTGCAACCATCGATGAGGATCCAACAAAAACGGTAGATTTATACGATACGGTAGGCAAACTGTGTCGCTTAAATAGCAGTGCTGCGGTATGTGAAGAAGAAAGCGCTGATGCATTGCTAATTGACGTTTATAACGGTTACGATCCTTTATCTCAAGCGGGTAAAGCCCAGCAGCTTACTAATGATTTACGCAATCTAGATACATTCAACTGGGGCTATGATCCTCATCACTTTAACGCGCCGGAAGGCAGCTATGCGTCGAGTGCAGAGGGAGTAGAACGCATTGTAGAAATGCGCGCCATGATCCAAGCACTTCACGAGATGGGGCTACGTGTTGCACTTGATGTAGTCTATAACCATACCAATGCGTCTGGTGTTTTCAGTAAGTCAGTATTAGACAAAGCGGTACCGGGCTACTATCACCGTTATGAAGTGGATACGGGTGCGATTGTTCGTGAAACGTGCTGTGATGACACAGAGCCTCGCAATGTCATGATGGAAAAGTTCATGGAAGATTCGCTGCTGATGTGGACTGAGCATTATAAGTATGATTCATTCCGTTTCGACATCATGAGCCAAGCTACAAAAGACACTATGGTACGCTTGCGTGATGCAGTCCAAGCTATCGATGCTGACAACTATTTCTACGGTGAAGGCTGGACTAAAATAGACCGCGGTTACGAGCAAGCGAGCCAGCTCAATATGGCCGGTACTGAGATTGGTACCTATAACGACCGTATTCGCGAAGCTATTCGCCAGGGCGCTATCTTTAGGCCGGAAGATGAAGGGCTATTAAGCGCGCAAGACCGTGTAAAAATGGGCATGATCGGAACGTTAAAAGACTATGTTTTGGAGACGTCTTCAGGAAGTGCAGGCGCTACCAGTAACTTAGGCGGCTATGCAGAAGATCCTGCGGATATCATTAACTACGTGTCGAAGCACGATAATGAAACACTGTGGGATCAGTTAAACTACACGCTTCCACAAGATATTACTCTAGAACAGCGGGTTCGTGCCCAAAATGTGGCAATGGGTATTAATCTTGTGTCTCAAGGTATTCCATTTTTACAAATGGGCGGCGACATGCTTCGCTCAAAATCAATGGATAGAAATACCTATGATGCGGGCGACTGGTTTAACTACGTCGACTTCACCTACGAAACGAACAACTGGAACGTAGGTTTACCGTTGGCACAAGACAACGAAGCCCGTTGGGAAGAAATGGGTGAATTCATTTACAATCCAAATCGCACGGCCTCAATGGCAGATATTATGTTTGCCTCTGATGTGTTTGCAGAATTGCTTAATATTCGAATGACAAGTCCGCTGTTTAGATTAACCACCGCTGAAGACATCATCGACCGTATAGGTTTCCACAATATTGGTGAACGCCAGCAGCGTGGTCTTATAGCGATGAGTATTGATGACGGCATATCTGAAAACAGCGAAGTACCTCGCCAAGATTTAGACATAATGAATGATGCGGTTATGGTGCTAGTGAATACAGGGTATGAAGATAAGTCTATCACGGTAAACACAGCAACAGGCTTTTCGCTTCACGCCACACAAATGAATTCTGTCGATGCAGCGGTACGCGGCGCCACATTTGTAGAAGGTGAAGATGGTAATGGAACCTTTACCGTTCCTGCACTAACTATTGCTGTGTTCGTAAAACCACAGTCTGGAGCGCAAGGTTATGGTCTATCAGCGTATGCCACGTCTGGTGCGCCTGATGTTGTTCCTTACGGCGACACCATCGCTTACCTGCGTGGAGATATGAATGGTTGGTCAACGGATGATGCATTTACCTATCAGGGTGACGGTAAGTACACCGTAATAGCTATACTTGAAGGTGGCGTTACATATGGATTCAAATTAGCATCTGAAGATTGGAGTACAGTGAACTTTGGCGCAGCGGATGGTGAAGAAGGTACAGTGATAGCGGGCGAAGAAAAGGTTCTTGCACGTACTAATACCAACCTTTCATTTACACCAGCGACGAGCGCGACCTATCTGTTTACTATTGATGCGACTGATAGCGAAGCACCAATCCTTAAGGTTGAGAACGAAGAGCCCTATGTTGGCACACCAGTGTATCTTCGTGGTGCAATGAACGACTGGGGTACGGCAGAGGAGTTTGCGTACCAAGGCGGACGTATTTACACTTTCTCTCGTGATGTTGAGCCAGGGACTTACGAGTTTAAGGTTTCTTCAGAAGATTGGAGTACCGTGAACTTCGGTGCGATATCAGCCGATGATTCAGATCGCAACCTTGCGCCTGGTCAGACACTGGGACTCGCCGCCACTAACGACAATCTTATTTTGAACATTGAAACCGCAGACCGCTATGTGTTCGTATTCAATGTCACTGATTTAAATGCGCCAACCATTGGTGTATTTAAAGAAGCGTTTTGGGGCGACAATCAAGTTTATATCCGTGGTGGTATGAACGGCTGGGGAGCGGTCGATATGTTTGAGTATCAAGGAGAAGGTGTTTATACCGCAGACATTGAGTTGAGCGCAGGTAGTATTGAATTCAAAGTCGCTTCTGAAGACTGGTCGACAGTAAACCTTGGCAACCCGAACGATGCAGCAAGCAACGTAGTAACGCCTAGCGAGCCGAAAACACTTGGCGCAAGTAACAATAATCTAATGATTGAAGTTGCAGAGTCTGGTCTATACGAGTTTAAGGTATCTGGCCCTGATGGAAATGCACCTACGTTAACGGTTACGAAAAAGTAAGACCGAACAGATGCTAACTTGGTAAATTTCTAATAAACCAAGATTTAAAAACCGCGACGTAGTTCGCGGTTTTTTGTTTTTGGCATATCTCTTGATTCTCTAGTAGTATCACCAAGAAAATAGTGGTCGTACCAGAGTGGTTGAATTTATTCAAAAGGAGATGAAAATGAAACGTGCACTCGTTGTTGAAGGTGGCGCTATGCGCGGAGTTTTTGCAGCAGGCGTGTTAGACAAATTCATGGAGCATGACTACCATTCGTTCGACTTCGCGATTGGTGTTTCAGCTGGCGCAACTAATCTTTCAACCTACGTATCGAAAATGCATGGGCTTAGTAAAACCATCATCACGCAATACGCCACAAAGAGGGAGTTTTTTAGCCCGCTTCGTTTCATAAAAGGTGGGCACATGACAGATGTTCATTGGCTATGGCATCACTCTAAACAGTCCATGAATATTCCTGCACCAGGTGAAAAAAGCAGCATGCCACTGTATGTTGGGATTACTAATGCAGAGTCAGGTGAATGTGAATATATACAAGCCACCAAAGATAATGTTGATGATTTAATGGTAGCTTCCTGTGCGTTGCCAACTGCATACCGAGACGAAATTTCAATAAATGGTACGCGATACTTGGACGGGGGAGTGGCAGATGCAATACCTGCTATCCAAGCATACAAAATGGGTGCGAAGGATATCACGGTTATTCTTTCTCAACCGTTAGGTTTTACAAAACCAGAAGTAAAGTCTGTTTGGCTAATGCAAAAGATGTATGGCAACCAGCCTGCGCTACTCGATAAGATGTTGCAGCGTGCAGCCATTTATAACGAAACGTTAGCTTTTCTCAATAATCCACCCGACGACTGCACAATCCGTGTGATAGCGCCTGATGAAGCTTTTTGCGTTAAGCGTTTAACTATGGATAAGAAGAAGTTATTGCGAGGCTACGGTCAAGGGCGGCGCATGGCAAGACGCTATCTTAAACATTGCTATGAGAATTCAGTGGAAAGACAGCGCAAAAGCGCATAGCTACCAGACTGATTTCTTCTTTCTGTACAAAGCCTGTATGCAAATCGCAACAAAAGGCTTATAGAGCTTGGTTTTTTTTCCAAGCTTTTTTTTATCTCCAATAAAACTTTAATTTTCAGTATTTTAGCCTGTTTCAATTTGGCAACAGTTTAAACTTAAGTTACTAATTCTTACTTCTAGTACCAGTCTTACACAGCGTGAATTGTTGAATTTAGCAACGCTATTTCCCTTACATCGCTTATAACTAGCGCTGTTGTCTTCCCGTTTGAACATAAGTTGCCATATTTCCTATTTTAGTAACATTTTGAAAAAAATGAATTTTATCGAGTTTATGAAGCATTCTTATGTAAACTTTGCAGGGAATGTGCAATATTTTCATTAAATTGGTCTACATCTTGCTGAACAGGTGGCAATAAACGCTGTTTTTTTAACGATGCGAAGATTTCAGGTGGTTCATTTATCTCAACATTAAATCCTTCTTAAAAAAGGGATTGAGTAAATAGACCAAACTGTCACACGTTATTAAAATATAGAAATTATAATCGACCACGCTTTGCAATATCACGTGCTTCTCGATAGCAAGAGGAGACCAGTGCTCATTGGCAGAAATGCTTATTGGCATAGTTGAATCGCGAGTTTTGTGTCTACCGCTTTTTAGATAAATTTAATCATACTTAAGGTTAGTTTACGCTAACCTGTCTAGAAGCGTGATAAAGAACGTGGCAATATCAAATGCTGAATAAAAAATAAAATAAATACAAACGTGCAAATTGCGAATCAGAAAATGTCAATTGGGTTAATAAACCCGAAAAATCCCGTAAATGTTGCTTCTATACTGCGAGCTGCAGGTTGTTATGGTGTGGCCAGCGTTTTTTATACTGGTCAGCGCTATCGATTTGCTAAAGATTTTAATGCGGATACGAAAGCGTTTCATAAAGTCATTCCGACCATTGGGGTCGACGACTTAAAAGAAGTAGTGCCTGAAGGTGCGTCAGTCGTAGCGGTTGAACTGGTAGAGGGTGCTACACCACTACCTTTGTTTGAGCACCCGAGCAATGCGTTTTACTTGCTAGGTCCTGAAGATGGCAGTATTGGCGAAGACGTTTTGTCTTGGTGCGATCATGTTGTCTACGTTCCTACTTTTTCATGCATGAATTTAGCGGCCACAGCAAATGTGTTGCTGTATGACCGTCTGTCAAAGTCTGATTACGTAAGTGGGGATGCACTTATCAGACAAAGTAGAGATACGAATAACAAATCTAAGATTAAATAGTAATTAAATAACTAAGGCTGTCGTTGCGAACAGGAAGTTACCCACAAGCCTAATAATAAATTAAATCAGGGGAGCTTTGCGTTGAAGATGAGAACAATGAACGCAGTTCGAGCGTTTAATGGCGCCGTGTCTAACAAACTGAGTCGACTACCACAAACATTTTCTAGGGTACTCCCTAGTCGTTTCTCACTCGAAGAGAGTATTTCTAATTTCTTCTTTAGTCGTTACGAACTTGTGATTGCTAACGAAGAAAGTGAAAAGCAGGTGAGTTATAAAACGCGACACAAAGTGTATTGTGAAGAAATGAACTTCGAGCAGAAAAATGCCACTGAATTAGAAAAAGACAAGTTTGATGATCGCGCGATCAATTGCTACATCAAGCATTTGCCAACAGGAGAGTGTGCAGGCACGATAAGGTTGGTCTTGCCAACTGAAGCTGGCTTGGCACTTCCATTAGAAGAAAAGTGTGCGGAAGTAATTGGCGATGGTGCATTGCTACCTTCAAACTTGTCCCCACAAAGCGTCTGTGAAATCTCTCGCCTTGCAATACCGAGAGAATTTAGAGTGCGACAGTTACGCTCTAAAATCCTACCCTCTGAAAAAATTGAAAAAGTTAAACAAAAGAAAAATGTTCCATTTAACGTTGAGCATTTTCCTTATCTTTCAATTGCGCTGTACTTAATGGCAACGAGTGTGTGCCTTCATTTAAACGTTAAGCATGCCTATGTGCTAATGGAGCCTAAGTTAGCAAGAAGAATGAAGGCATTCGGTATTCATTTCAATCCAGTAGGTGAAGCTATTGAATTCAATGGCAAACGTATGCCATATAGATTGTCACCGCATGTACTGCTTGATGATTTAGCAAAACCACTAAAAGGTTTTCACAGAAAGATTCATTCAGAACTAAATAGTGCGTTACAAGCTATTGGCGATGTAGCCGTTCCCACCATTGAGCATACTCGAAAGCCGCTTCGCATAGCTCATGCAGCATGACACCATGCTATCTGGAATACTAAGCCGCCTCGTTAGGCGGTTTTTTTATGTTTGAATACGTATGCATGTTTTTTAACATCCAGTTAACGCGTATCCTGTTGGCATAATTTACGTTTATCACAATGATTACCATGCCAAATTTCCAATTTCGTTTTTGTCTTAAACCCTTGTCAATTGCTATGCTGTCAATTGGAATAACAGCGTGTACAGGGCCGACCTCTCCAGTGAATAATCAAAAACCGGTGACCAAAGACGCTAGCCTGAAACCATTTGGTCAAAGCGGCGAAAGTTCGACGCTAAACGATTCGGCTGAAAGGCAAGGTAAACCTGTCGTTTATCAAGTTTTTACTCGCTTGTTTGGAAACACGAATACAAATAACCAGCCTTGGGGCACAATTGAGCACAATGGGGTAGGTAAGTTTAGTGATTTTACTCCCGAAGCGCTAAAGGCCATAAAATCTTTGGGAACCAGTCATATCTGGTATACCGGTGTGCCGCACCATGCGGTGATTAATGACTACACTGATTTTGGTATTTCAAACGACGACCCAGATGTAGTGAAAGGCAGAGCGGGTTCTCCCTACGCAGTTAAAGATTACTACAACGTTAATCCAGACCTAGCCGATGATCCAGCCAAGCGTTTAGAAGAATTTGAAGCGCTAATTGCCAGGACTCACGCAGCGGGAATGAAGGTTATTATCGATATCGTGCCTAATCATGTCGCCCGTGATTACCATTCACTTTCTGCACCTGAAGGTGTAAGTGATTTCGGCGCGCACGACGACACGTCTGTTGAATACGCCCGTGATAACAACTTTTACTATGTAGTAGGTGAAGCGTTTCAAGTGCCCACAGCTGATAACTATCAACCTCTAGGTGGTGAAAAGCATCCACTATCTGACGGTAAGTTCGAAGAGTTTCCAGCAAAATGGACAGGCAACGGGGCTAGAGCTTCGAAACCGGATATAAACGACTGGTACGAGACCGTAAAAGTGAACTATGGCGTGAAGCCTGACGGCACTTACGACTTTCCAGTTTTACCTGAAGAGTACAGTGATAAGTCTTTTGAAGAACATGCCGCATTTTGGCAAGGAAAAGACGTACCAGATTCGTGGTATAAATTCAGAGATATTGCACATTATTGGATAGATAAAGGTGTCGACGGTTTCCGCTACGATATGGCCGAAATGGTGCCTGTCGAGTTTTGGTCGTTTCTAAATAGCAGTATTAAACAAAAGACACCTAATGCGTTCTTGCTAGCGGAAGTTTATCAACCAGATAAGTATCGCGAGTATATCCACCAAGGCAAAATGGACTACCTTTACGACAAGGTGGGTTTCTACGACACATTAAAAACGATTATGCAGGGGAGTGGAGAAGTAAGCAAACTGGTTACTATTCATGATGAAATCAATGATATCGCCCCGCATATGCTTCATTTTTTAGAAAATCACGACGAACAACGTATAGCCAGCCCCGACTTTGCCGGTAGTGCCCAGAAAGGTAAACCCGCGCTCGCAGTGAGTGCGCTTATTAGCCGTTCGCCTACGTTGTTGTACTTTGGTCAAGATGTGGGTGAAGACGGCAGCGAGGAGACTGGTTTTGGAGATCCAACACGTACGTCAATTTTCGATTATGTAGGTGTTCCTGCCCATCAGCGTTTTATGAACGACGGTAAGTTTGATGCAGGGAAATCTACCGAAGATGAAAAAGCACTTCACCAATTTTACCAAGACGTGATGGCTATTGCTGCCACAAACCCTGCGGTTACAGGTGAATATCAAAGCCTTCACGCGCTCAATCTTGATGTGAAAGATTCAGCCTATACTGAGCAGCAATTTGCTTTTGTGCGCGCGCAAGGTGAGCACGGATTTGTGGTTGTGGCTAATTTTAACGATAAGCCTACAGGTGCAATGAAGCTTGTTGTTCCTTCAAATGTTTTAGGTAAAGATAGCGATCGGATCACGCTAGCGCCTATGCTTTCTCATGAAGGCATAACACTAGAAAAAGCGGGCATTAACTACAGCGCTTCGTTCTCATTGGAAGGGCTTGAGACTAAAGTATTCGCCTTCTAATTAGGTTTTATCACATTCCGATGAGTTAACGCGAAACACCATGTTTTTTTACATGGTGTTTCGTGAATACGTATGCAGAGCATTGGTCAGATCGGACGGGCAAGGTAGTATCTCATCACCATCTTGTACTTAACGTATTTTTAACATGGGGTTGATGTGCCAAAACGTAATCGTGTAACTAATGACAGTGGTCATAAAAAAATCCAAAAGCGCGCAATTCCGCTTCTCCTCAGCTGTATCACTACATTTCCTTTGTTCTCAGTTCAATCATCTGCAAACAGTGGCATTGATGTTTACCCGCCGAATTGGTGGGTTGGTATGCAAAACAGTAATGTAGAATTGATGCTTTATGGTGATGGTGTTGCCGACGACACTGTTTCAATAGCGAAAGGCGATGTAAGAGTTAAGCATAGCCAAGCCCTTGATAGTGAAAACTATCTATTCGTAACGCTAGACACGTCGAATGCTAGTGCCCAGGAATTAGTTATCAGGCTTACTGACAGCGATGGTACGACCCGTGATTTCACTTACACGTTAGAAAAAAGAGCACAAGGCTCAGCGTCGCGCGAAGGCTTTGGGCCTCAAGATGCTATTTATCTTATTGCCCCCGACAGATATGCCAATGGTAATAAGGAAAATGATAATGTTAAGGGTTATGGCGATCCCGCAGACCGTTCATTCAAAGGTGGTCGCCACGGTGGTGACATTCAAGGTATTGTTGATAACCTCAATTACATTCAGGATATGGGCTTTACTCAAATATGGACAATGCCCATGCTCGAAAATGCCATGGATAAATACAGTTATCATGGCTATTCCACCACGGATTACTACAAAATAGACCCTCGATTTGGTTCCAATGACGATTTTATTGCGTTAAGTACTGAAGCTAAGTCAAAGGGTCTTGGCATTATAATGGATATGGTACTTAACCATATAGGCAGTAATCATTTATGGATGAAAGATACGCCGTCACACGACTGGATCAATAACAACGGTAAATTTGTAGGGACAACCCACAAGCGTGAAGCTCTTCACGACCCTCACGCCATAGCAAGCGATATAAAAGGGTTTAGCGATGGTTGGTTTGTGCCAACCATGCCGGACTTGAATCAGCGCAATCCGCATTTAGCAAACTACCTTATTCAAAACGCGATTTGGTGGGTTGAAAGCGCTGGGCTAAGTGGAATACGTGTGGATACGTACTCCTATCCTGATAAGGCGTTTTTGAGCCAATGGACAAACCGCATAATGGACGAGTACCCGAATTTCAATATAGTAGGGGAAGAGTGGTCAGTTAACCCCGCAATCACGGCATATTGGCAGGCGGGTAGCCACCGCCACGATGACTACGATAGCGCTCTACCATCGGTTATGGATTTCCCGCTTCAAGCCGCAGTCGTTGAAGCGTTGAGTAATGATGAAAGCTGGAATTCTGGCTTCATCTCTGTATACGAAACCTTAGCTACTGACTTTTTGTATGGCGACCCGAATAATTTGGTCATCTTTCCTGATAACCACGATATGAGCCGCATTTTTACTCAGCTCGGTAATGATAAAGACAAATGGAATATGGCGATGACGCTATTGCTCACTACGCGCGGTATTCCACAAGTTTTTTACGGTACAGAAATTTTAATGGGTAACGAAGGCAGTGAAGACCACGGTATTATTCGTTCTGACTTTCCAGGCGGGTGGCCTTCGGACAATGACAAAAACGCTTTTACCGGGCACGGTCTAACGGATGATGAGCGTTGGGCACAGCAGCGTGTGAAGGGGTTACTTCAACTGCGTAAATCACACACTATGCAGTTTAAAGGCCTGTTGAAGCATTTTGCACCGGAGAATGGGGTTTATACCTATATTCGAGAGGCAAATGTCGATTTAGCCAGTGGTGCAGATAAATCACATACTAATCAGTCTGATAAAATATTGGTCATCTTAAATAAAAAGCCAGTGGACCTGCCTCTAAACAAGTATGCAGAGGTGCTAAGCACACACCAGACGTTAACACGAGTTAGCGATGGGATATCTTTTAAGACGACGGATACCTTAAGCTTACCAGCAATGTCTGCTAGTGTTTTCATTGTGCAGTAATCGTATTAACTATAGTAAAACAATAAATAGAGCAAAGTATGCAAGCAACTCAACCACGCCTTTCTTTCTGGCAAATATGGAACGTCAGCTTTGGCTTTCTAGGTGTTCAATTCGGTTTTGCACTGCAAAACGCAAACGTAAGTCGGATCCTTTCAGACTTAGGGGCAGACCTTCACTCGCTATCACTATTTTGGCTCGTCGCGCCAATCATGGGGTTAATCGTTCAACCAATTGTTGGCTCAGCATCTGATAGAACGTGGAATCGATTAGGTCGACGCCGCCCGTTCATTCTCGCTGGTGCAATCGCCGCAGTATTGGGTATGATTTTACTGCCCAATGCGCCGATATTTGTTGCCTTCTTGGCACCTATGGTAATGGGCGCGTTAATGGTTGCACTTATGGACGCGTCGTTTAACGTATGCTTTCAGCCGTTTCGCTCATTGGTTTCAGACATGGTACCGCCGTCACAACGCAATGTTGGCTATTCGATTCAGTCGTTACTGATCAATATAGGCGCAGTTATCGGCTCAATACTGCCATTTGTACTTACCAATGTTATTGGCCTTGAAAATACGGCACAAATGGGTGAGGTTGCACCTTCTGTTGTTTGGGCTTTCTACATTGGCGCTACAGTACTGCTTGGTACGGTCATTTGGACGGTAGTTCGTACCAAAGAATACGCACCAGACGAATACAACCGCTATAAAGGGCTTACCGAAGAGCAGCCTGCAACTGAAAAAGCGCCTAAAGCACCGCTAGGACAACGCTTAAGTGAGTTTTTCACGTTAGTAAAAGATATGCCAAAGACGATGAAACAACTTGCTGTCGTGCAGTTTTTCTCGTGGTTTGCGCTCTTTATTATGTGGGTATATACCACACCTGCTATTACGCAACATATATGGAATGTAGATAAGCAGTGGTTTGACCCAGCTTATATTGCTGCAGCCCCGATGGTGCCTGAAACCATCATCATGGCCAAGGGAGCTGCTGGTGATTGGGTAGGGATTCTATTTGCTGCGTATTCGGTATTTGCTGCTATTTTTTCTATTTTCTTGGCAAAACTTGCTGACAAGTTTGGACGCAAAACGGTTTACGCTTCGTCTTTAGCGCTAGGTGGCCTCAGCTACGTAAGCTTCTTGTTATTCCAAGACCTGACGATGATCAACGTAAACTTACTGATTACTGAAGTAACAGTACCTTTGGGCGCAGTGAAGCTGTTAATCCCTATGGTAGGCGTAGGTATTGCGTGGGCTGCTATTCTTGCTATGCCTTACGCTATGTTAGCTGGTGCGTTACCTGCAAATAAAACGGGTGTTTATATGGGTATCTTTAACTTTACCGTAGCCGCCCCTCAAATTGTATCGGGCCTAACTGCTGGCTGGATTCTAAGTTCTGTTTTCGACAACGACGCAAAGTACATTATCGTTGTTGCCGGAGTTTCTATGTTAATTGGTGCGGTTTCAGTTTTCTTCGTGAATGAGGCCGATAAGCAAGAAATCGAAGAAGCGCAGGGAGCTTAATATGTCATTTAATCGTACAACAATCGCATTAACGTTAGCTGGTTTATTTTGCTCAGCCTGCTCGAGTACATCTGTTCTTTCATCTAACGATATACAAGAAAACAGCCACGCTATCGTGGGTACCGCTACGCCATTTGCTAGCGAAGCGGTGTACTTTGTTGTAACAGATCGTTTTGTAGACGGCGACCCTTCGAACAATCATGAGGAGCAGGGAGGCGATCACCCTACGTGGCAACTGCCCTTAGAAGGTCCTGAAGGTAAGAAAGCCTATGTGGGTTACATGGGCGGTGATTTACAGGGTATCTTAAACAACGCCGATTATATTAAAGAAATGGGGTTCACGGCAGTATGGATGACGCCTGTCCACGATAACCCGGACTATGCGTTTAATGGTGATGAACCCATTACTTATGGCGGTGCCTTTAAAGACGGTGGTAAAACGGGTTATCACGGCTATTGGGCAACTAATTTCTATAAAGCTGACGAGCATTTGGTTAGCGCCAATTTAAGCGTTAGTGACTATACAGCGAAAATGCGTCAGCATGGCATTAAGTCCGTGTTTGATATTGTGGCAAATCATGGCACACCAAGCTTCACCATGGAAAAGGACTTACCTGGCTACGGGGAAATATATGACAGCGATGGAAATCTGGTTGCTGATCATCAAAACTTGGCGCCTGAAGAGCTTGACCCTGAAAACAACCCGCTTCATAGCTTTTTTCACAACTATCCAGATTTAGTTAAGCTTTCTAATCTAGATGACGAAAACCCCGCCGTACGCGATTATCTCATCAACAGCTATTTGTATTGGATTTCTCAAGGTGCTGATGCATTTAGAATAGATACAATCAGGCATGTGCCTCATGCGTTTTGGCGTGAAGCGTCAGATCGTATACGCGAGCAAAACCCTGACTTTTTTATGTTTGGCGAAGCATTTGACTATGAGGCGAACAACATTGCCCAACATACGTTACCGAAAAATGGGGGCGTCAGTGTATTAGACTTTCCTATGCAAAAGGCCATGGTGAGTGTATTTGAAAAGCCGCTAGAGAGTGATTTTGCTGACTTAGAAACGGTGCTTCATCTTACGCACGGGCCATATAACAATCCATATGAATTAACTACGTTCTACGATAACCACGATATGGCGCGCATTAATGCCACTGATGAAGGCTTTATTAATGCGCATAACTGGTTGTTTACAGTAAGAGGCATTCCGGTTGTATACATGGGATCTGAAATTGGCTTCATGCGCGGTACGGCGGAACATGCTGGCAATCGTAACTATGTTGGCCAAGAGCGCCTAGACCAAGCCAAGACACATCCTATTCAACAGGCGCTAACAAAGATTGCCAATGTGCGTAAAAACACGGTAGCACTGCAGCGCGGTGTTCAGGTCAACGTTGAACTTGACGGTCATCAAGCGGCGTTTTATCGCGTTGTTGATACTGCTGAAACACAGCAGACTGCACTTGTATTGCTTAATAAGGGTAATGCCGCACAATCTTTCGAGGTTAGTGACTTTATGCAATCGGGCGACTGGACGGAACAATTATCTGGAGAAACGCAAACGGTAGAACTCGGTGATGCGTTAACCGCAACGGTTAAGCCCAATGGCGTTCAGGTATGGGTGCGCGAAGGTCAAGTAAGTAACAGCGCATTACTTGCTCAAATTAAGCATCAGTTGGCCCGCCAATAAAACGTGTTTAGCGCACAATAAAAAAGCCCCGTGGTTGTTTAACGCCCGGGGCTTTTTGTTTAGTTTCTAGCGTGTAATTTGCACACGCTTACTCACTGCCACATGACTGCCTAATAATAATATCCGCAGGCATTAAATAATCCTGAACGTCTTCGTTGTTAATGGCTTTTAATAAGGTGTTTACCAATAACTCTCCCGCCAGTTTGGTATTTTGCTGAACAGTGGTGAGCGAAGGCGTGGTGTAGGCTGAAACCGCAATATTGTCATAGCCAACCACGGCTACATCATCAGGCACATTCACTTTTGCCTGGCGCAGCGCTCTAAGCACGCCCATTGCAATAAGGTCTGATGCGCAGACAATTGCTTGGGGAAGTTCGCCACTTTGCAGCAATGATTTCACCGCTTCTGACCCCGCGTCCTCAGTCGAAATAGCATTGCGTTGAACACTTGACTGATCGAGCCCATGAGATTGAAGTGTTTCAAAATAACCGTTAAAACGCGCTTTGAATTCAGGGGCGTGATCGCCGTTGTCGCCAATAAACGCAAAGGAAGTTTTACCCAAGCCAATTAAATGTGACGTTATGCTTTGGCCACCTTGATAGTTATCACAACCGATACTAACCCCTGGGTGGGCTTCATCTGGCGCACCCCAACGAACAAAGTGGGTGCCCTGCGATTCAAGTTGCGCGACTTTGTTTTGGTAATCAGTATAGTCGCCATATCCTAATAGAATAATGCCGTCAGCCTTATTTGAGTCTTCATATTCTGCGTGCCAGTCATCATCTAAATTTTGGAAGGACACAAGCAGATCATAGTTTGCTTGCGCACACGCGCGGGTAATACTGCCGAGCATCGCTAGGAAGAACGGATTAATCATCGAATCATCGGACGTTGGATCTTCAAACAAGAGTAGGGCAATTGTGCTGCTCTTTTGCTTTCTCAAGTTACTTGCGTTTTTATCCACTTTGTAATTGAGTTCCCGGGCAATACGCTGAACGCGATCTCTAGTTTCTTGATTAACTAGCGGGCTATTATTTAACGCTCGCGAAACCGTCGACTGCGAAACACCTGCCAAGTGGGCAATGTCAAAAGAGGTTGCTTTTTCTTTCATAAACACCATGATTTGCTGCTACGACCTTGTTGTCGCGAATTTAGATTACCATATTTTTATAATGACGCGCGCATTTTGAGACGCAGTCGCTCAAATGCCACGCAAAGTTACGATTTCGTTAGTGCTTATTTATATTTTGGAAGTCATAACGGCATTTAGTTTTAGAAGGTATTTGCAGATCGCTCTTAATTCAATCACTTGTCAGGCTTCTTTGAATAAAACATGGTTGAAGTAATTGCGAGAGTGTTATACTCAGCGAGATTTTGAAATATTACGTGCATAAGGGGAACAAGCGAATGGCCGAGACTGAACACCGTCCGACCAATTTTATCCGTCAGATTATTGATAAAGACCTGTCTAGTGGTCTACATGACGCAATTAAAACACGGTTTCCACCAGAGCCGAATGGCTTCTTACACATTGGCCACGCCAAGTCTATCTGCTTGAATTTTGGTATTGCTCAAGACTACACAGGTACGTGCAATTTACGCTTTGACGATACCAACCCTGCAAAAGAAGACATTACCTTCGTTAATTCAATTAAGGAAGATGTGCAATGGCTTGGATTTACGTGGGACGGAGAAGCGCGCTATTCATCGAATTACTTTGACCAACTACACGCATACGCCGTTGAACTTATTGAAAAAGGCTTAGCCTATGTAGATTTTTCAGCGCAAGACGTTATGCGCGAAATGCGTGGCACACTTAAAGAGCCTGGTCAAAATAGCCCTTATCGCGATACAGACGTTGAAACTAACCTCAGTGAGTTTGCCAAAATGACGGCAGGCGAATATAAAGAAGGTAAGTGTAGTCTGCGTGCGAAAATTGATATGGCATCGCCATTTATGTGTATGCGTGACCCGGTAATTTATCGCGTTAAGCATGCTCACCATCATCAAACTGGTGATAAATGGTGCGTGTATCCAATGTACGATTTTACACATTGTATCTCAGACGCCATTGAGGGAATAACGCACTCCCTGTGTACACTAGAGTTCCAGGATAACCGTCGTCTTTATGATTGGGTTATCGAAAACATTTCTATCGACTGCACGCCAAGACAGTATGAATTCTCACGTCTTAATCTAGAATATACGGTATTAAGCAAGCGTCGTCTTATTCAGTTAGTCGACGAAAACCATGTACATGGCTGGGACGACCCACGCATGCCTACCATTGCAGGTTTACGCCGTCGCGGCTACACACCGGGTTCAATCGTTGAGTTTTGTAAACGCATTGGTGTGACTAAGATGGACAACATGGTTGAAATGTCCATGCTAGAAGCGTGCATACGCGACGACCTAAATGCAAATGCTCCTCGCGCAATGGCCGTACTAGATCCAATAAAGCTCGTTATCGAAAATTATGAGGAAGGCCAGACAGAAACGCTTGTTGCGCCAAATCATCCTAACGATGAAAGTATGGGTACGCGTAACATCGGCTTCAGTCGCGAAGTGTATATAGAAGCAGAAGACTTCCGAGAGTCGGCGAACAAGAAGTTTAAGCGCTTAGTGCTTGATAAAGAAGTTCGTCTTCGCAACGCCTACGTGGTTAAAGCTAATCGCGTTGAAAAAGATGAAAATGGTAATGTAACAACCGTTTTTTGTACTTATGACGCGGATACTCTAGGTAAAGATCCGGCTGATGGCCGCAAAGTTAAAGGTGTTATTCATTGGGTGGATGCAGCAACAGCCCAGTCAGCGGAGTTTAGGCTTTACGACCGCTTGTTTAACGTGCCTAACCCAGCAGCGGAAGAAAACTTTACCGATGCGATTAACCCTGATTCGTTGGAAGTAAAACACGGTTGGGTAGAAGCCGGATTGGCAGACAATGTTCCTGAAGTAGGGGCATGGCAGTTTGAACGCACTGGCTACTTCTGTGTAGATAAAGACAGCACAGACGACAAGCCGGTCTTCAACCGCACAGTAGGTCTACGAGATACATGGGCCAAAATGGGCGAGTAGGCACTGGCCTTTAGCCATATAAAAAACCGCTTAAGTGCTTCTTAAGCGGTTTTTTTGTTTAACGGAACATTGCTTTCGTTAATTACTTTGGTTGGCAATCAAGTGACTGTCCGGTTGTTTCCTTACTTTCTTCGCCCATAAGATAAAGATACGTAGGCATAATATCTTCAGGTGTTTTTAGTGTATCAGGGTTTTCTGCTGGAAACGCTTGAGCGCGCATTTGTGTGCGGGTACCACCTGGATTAATACAGTTAAAGCGCAGTGACTTATTTCGATATTCATCAGCAAGGGTTTGCATAACGCCTTCTGTTGCGAATTTTGATACGGCGTACGTTCCCCAAAATGCGCGACCTTTTCTGCCTACGCTAGAGGTGGTGAAAATTACCGATGCACTTTCTGCCTTTTCTAAAGCGGGAATAAGCGCTTGTGTCATGAAAACCATGCCATTTAGGTTAATTTGCATCACGTCTTGCCATTCTTGCGCATCAATATCTTTAAATGCACTAAGGTGACCTAAAATACTCGCATTGTGAAGAACACCATCTAATCGGCCAAACTGGTCAATAATGGTTTGCGTCATTTGCTGATAATGAGAGGGCGTTGCGCCTTTGATATCTAAAGGAACAATGGCGGGTTCTTGACCACCTGCTGCGACAATGTCGTCGTACACAGCTTCAAGTTTAGACACGGTGCGGCCTAATAAAATACAAATAGCGCCATGTGCAGCATACGTTTTTGCGGCTTGTGCACCAATTCCATCGCCAGCCCCGGTGATAAGAATAACTTTATCGCGCAATAAATCCGCTGGTGCGTTGTAATCGTTCATCATTTTCCTTCAAAAGGTTCATTTATATCGCAATGATTGGGGCCTGTAGACCCAATTAAGAATCAAACCTCAGATCATACTCAGCCTGACTCACAAGTAAAACAATGAATGAAAATTTCTTCAAACGTAAAAAAAGTTAACAAAAGTAGTTAACAAAACTTTGCAAAGTTGCAACAAAGTCAATAAGATTGAGGAAGATACAACTGGTCTAACATGTTTAAAACTATCATCTACGCCTGTAAAGACAGGGTAGACCAAGCTACTTTTAATAGAGTTAAGTTTTAGACACAGAATAACAACAATGCTTGTAGGGAGTAGAGATGAGAAAACTCGTATTAAGTTCCAGTGTGGCCCTTGCGCTGGGTCTAGCAGGCTGTGGTGGCTCCGATGAAACCCTTTCCGACATTCAGGCCGAAACAGAAGTCCAAACACCATTTTCACGAATCGTTTTTGACCCAGCTAATGGGAACTTGAACATTCCAAACGACCTTCTGATGCTTCCAGGCGATGATGGTTTCTTTGATTACACACTGAATATTCCGGTCGATGACCCTACAGATTTTGCTGACCCGCAAAATGCACTCAACGTGTTAGACGGTTGGTCAACTCAACACCCGTTTGTAATTAATGTAGAAACACCTGCTGGCGCATCGCTTGATGCAAGTACATTATCTTCTGGCGTATTGCTTTTTGAAGCAACGTTAGGTCTTGACCAAAGTGATCCTGACTGTGCGCAGGTTACAACACCTTCTGCGGGTTGTAAGCTTGGCGATCAACTTACCTTTGGTGTTGATTACGTACTCAGCCTTGCTGATAGCAACACGATTACTTTTGTTCCTCTTAAGCCGCTAAAAGCAGCTCAGGGCTACATGTTAGTAATGACCACTGATTTGAAAGACTCTTCTGGCAAATCGGTTCAGGGTTCAACTACGTGGGACTCAGTAAGACAAGACATCGACACTAATCCTCTATCAAGTGCAGCACAGCTTCAATTACAAGGCTTAGTTAATTCGTTAGTTAATCCAGTGCTTGGTGCGGGTTTCGACCGTGAAGACATTACTTACGTGTCAGCTTTCACCACACAGTCTATTGCCAACTCGCTTGATACCATCAAGAAGGTCATGATTAGCCGTTTTGCACAACTGGCTGCTGGCGGTGACCCGTCCGCTCCAACTGCACTACCTGCAATAACGGTAAGCGATGTATCTGCAGCGCCTAATGCCATGGAAGCACTTGGTCTTGTAAACGCTGCTGTTGTAGCTGGCGCAGTAGAGCAGGGTAAACAAGGTCTACCAGATAACATTCAAGCAGCGATTGACGCTACTGATTTCAGCTTGTTAGAAACTTGTGCAGGACTTGCGGGTACGGCGTCTGGTCAACTTTCTGCTCAATGGGGGGCGCTGAACGAATTTGCTGTTGGTGTTTCTACGGGCATTTTAGCGCAAGCCGGTCCATTCTGTGCAGCTCAACGTTATGAAGGTAATATTGCATTGCCTTATTTCTTGGGTGTTCCAAGTGCAGAGAACCCACTTGCTCCAGTAAATGATTTCTGGAAGGCAGCTTGTGACAGCGGAATTGTTTTAGCTGGTGCTCCTCAAGAATTACTTGCAGACGCAGAGCCAGGTCCTAATGCAGCAATGTGTTCTTCACTAGGCCTTGCTGACGTTCGTATTAACGGCGAAATGTTAGATAGCGCAAGAAACATTACTAAATTCAACCCATATCCACAGCCTACTGGCGGAAACATGGGTACAGAAACGTTAGACGTTCAGGTTACTATTCCTGACCCAGCAATTGCAGGTGCTTTAGGTTTTCCTATCAGCATGCCTGAAGCCGGTTGGCCAGTGGTTATTCTAGCGCACGGCATTACCAGCCAAAAAGAAGATATGCTTGCCATCACAGGTACTCTGTCTCTAGCAGGTATTGCGTCAGTAGCAATCGACCAACCATTACACGGTAGCCGCGGTTTTGACCTTAATGGCGACGGTACAGATGAACTGAACGCGACTACGGTTAGCGCAACTCACTATATGAACCTTGCCAGCTTGCCTACGGCTCGCGACAATCTACGCCAAAGCGTGTCAGATTTACTTGGTCTACGTTTAGGACTAAACGCAGTTGTCGATACCACAGCAGCGCAAAATGTTAAGTTTGATATGTCACGTGTATCGATTATGGGTGTGTCTCTAGGCGCTATCACTGGTGGTAATTTTGCTTCAGTGGCAAACACGTCGATGGGCGGCGATTTAGCAGCACTTGATGGCATGTTTGCTGTCAAGCAAGCTTCTCTTGAGTCTCCAGGGGGCGGTGTTGCTCAGTTCCTAATTGAGTCAGCCGCGTTTGGTCCTCTTATCAAAGGTCTGTTGCTGTCTCAGGCTTCTGAAGAGTTTGTTGCCTTGCTAAATCAACTGTATGAAACCACTGATGTGAGCGAAGAACAACTTCGCGCAGCGGTAGCGATTTTTGAAGAAAATCTTACTGCTGAGCAGGCTGCCCAAGTAAATGCAGTATTTGCAGAGTTTGCTTTTGCTGCGCAAACGGTAATGGATGCTGGTGACCCTACTAACTACGCTCAGACACTGGGTAGCAATACGCCAGTTCATATGATGACCGTAGTGGGTGATGGCAGCGACGCGAACCTTCCGGATCAAGTTATTCCAATTTCAACAGCGTTACCATTGTCAGGTCAGCTTCCTCTGGCAGCGACCATTGGCTTAGAGCAAGTGACAACCACGCAAGGTCCTGGTACAGATCCAATTAGCGGAATTGTACAGTTCAATAGTGGTGCTCATGCTTCTAGCTTAAGCCCTGCGGCGAGCGCAGCGGTAACAACGGAAATGCAAAAAGAAGTGGCGGGTTATATTGCGTCTGACGCACTTGTACTGCCAATTTCTGATGAAAGTGTTGTAGCGAACTAACCAAGGGTAGTTTGCTCCAATGGGCAGCGTTACAACTGCTTACATTTTATAGAAAGAAAGCCGGCGTTATTGCCTAATGCCAGTCAGTTAAGCTGACTGGCATTTTTCTTTGTGGGGTATTTAGTCGGTCTTTTCCTCACTACTCTGGG
>NZ_JANHZQ010000023.1:0-75947 GCF_041414725.1 Alteromonas sp. DY56-G5
ACATGAGCCGTATACGAGGCCCGTATGTACGGTTCTGTGAGAGGGATGAGGCGGTGACGCCTCACCCTACTCGATGTCTCTAATGGTTGTTTGCTGCTCTTAAGCAATGGCTTAGTTAGTTGGAAATGGCGAATATGCTAATGACTAGGTTTTTTCGCCTTTTTGATGTGCAACAAAACTCAAGACCTTCTTATATTACTTGGTTAAATTATGTCCGGTTGGATTAGTGTGCTATTGTAAATAACGTTTGGCTAACAGTATGCATGAGGCAGGGAGGGAAACTAAGATGGCTTATAAATTTAAGTTTTTTGCACAACCTGTAATCAGTAACATCAGAACGTTCTGTGAAGCTGCGCTGGTTGAATTCACTATTGGTCTGATATGTGCAGTTTTCGCCTATGCAAGTTATGGTGTTTTTATTCACCTTTTTGTTGCTTGCGTTGTTATCTCGATAGCGTGTTTTTGCCTAAGTATCTATAACTTATATAGTCTTTTCTATTATTCATAAAGCAATTCGTTTTTTCGCTACTATTGAGACACACTCGAATACAGCATACATCCATAAAAAAGGGTTAACACAGTGTGTGTTAACCCTTTTTGATATGATTGCTTGTCTTAAATAGCGTTAGTATTTATTCATCAAACCAGCGATTAAGCCGAATCTATAGAATGCTTACGCTTTAAGCTGGTTACCAATAGGTAGCTGGCGAATACGCTTACCGCATGCAGCAAAAATGGCATTGCACAGCGCTGGCGCATACACGGGGGTTGCAGGTTCACCTACACCTGCTGGCGGCGCATCGCTTTCAATTACTTCAACTTCTACCTCTAGTGGTGAATCGCTCATGCGCGGTACACGGTAGTTGTGGAAGTTACTCTGCTGTACACGCCCTTTATCAAACGTTATACCGTCACTGATTGCTGTTGTGGTACCGTAAACCGAGCCGCCTTGGGTTTGGTTTTTAACCGTATCGGTGTTAACTACAGTACCTGCATCAATCGCTACCCATGATTTAATCACGCTAAGATCGCCAGCGTCAGACACCTCAACTTCAACCACAGTAGCAACGTAAGTTAAAAAGCTACGGTGCGCAGCAATACCCAGTCCGCGGCCTTTAGGCATGTTGCGGCCCCAGCCTGCCATGTCAGATACTTTCTCAATTACATTGCGAAGACGACCTGTATCCAAAGGATAAACCGACTTATCACCCCAATAGTTTTGATATTCGGCTTTTTGATCCGTCACATCAATAATTCTATCAGGACCAATTACTTCCAATAGGTAATCTTTAGCGTCTTTGCCTGCTTTGTGGGCTGCTTCATTAATAAACGACTGTACAGCAAACGCGTGAAAGATGTTCGATACTGAACGCATCCATCCAATACGGGCTTTGGCTGGCGCTTCACCGCGCTCTAACTTCATGTTGGGCGTAAGAATAGGGTTATCCGTAAAGCCCAAATCTAACTCAAAGCTAAAGGGTGCGTTCGCGCCCTCTTGGAACGTAGAGGCAATAGGTGAAAACGCGGTTCTGTGAAGATAAGCGTCAATTTTACCGTTTTCATCAAGTGCAGCTTCAACATGTTGAGCGGAAACCGCGTGATAGAAACCGTGCTGAATATCATCTTCACGTGTCCATTGAACGCGAATTGGTTTGCCCGTTTTCATTGATAGGAATGCTGCTTCCGCTGAAAAGTCAGGCTTAGACTTACGCCCGAAAGCACCACCTAGCATGGTAACGTGAACATTGATTTTTTCTTTGTCCATGCCAACCATAGCGCCCACGGTTTCCATATCAGCCTGCGGATTTTGTGTTGCTGCCCATACGTCAACGCGATCTTTATAGTACATGGCAGTAGCACATGGTGGCTCCATTGGGGCTTGTGCTAAATGCGGCACGTAATAGTCAGCAACCAGTTTGTCGCTGGCTTTTTCTAAAACGCTCAACGCATCGCCTTTTTCTCTAACAAGCGCTTGAGGTGCATTTACTGTGTTAAGCAACTGCTCTTTAAAGTTCGCTGAGTTATAGTCGCCATTTGCGCCATCGTCCCAGGTGACGTCTAATGCTTTGCGGCCTTGCCATGCTGCCCATGTGTTGTTAGCTATAATGGCTAGCCCACCTTTTGGTTGGAACTGAGGCGCACCTTTTGGCGCTGGAATTTCAATTACATCAACAACGCCATTAACCGCTTTTGCTTTATCTGCATTGAAGCTTTTCATCTTACCGCCCACTACAGGTGGGCGTTCGATTATAGCAACAAGTGCTTTTGGCTCGCGCACGTCGGCGGCGAAGGTTGCTTTACCGGTAACGATATCTTGAAGGTCGATATGCGCCATACCGGTATTGATGTAACGCCATTCTTTCCTTTCTTTAAGCTTAAGCTTATCTGCTTCTGGCGGCGTAATGGTTAATGCATCGTCTACTAAGTCTTTATAAGCAAGCGTTTTACCTGAAGTGTGTGTTACCACATGCTGCTCGGCAACACAGGTACTTGGCTCAACACCCCAACGCTTAGCTGCTGCATGTTGCATCATATAACGCACGCTTGCGCCCATTTCTCGAAGACGCTGCATATTGAAGCGGATACTACGCGAGCCATCGGTGTTTTGGTCACCGTATTTGGGGTCGCCTTTGCCTTGAATAACAATGACTTTGTCCCACGCAGCTTCCATCTCGTCAGCTACAATTTGCGCAATGGCGGTTCGGATCTGTTGACCCATTTCGCTGCGGTGACACGTTACTTCAACCATGCCGTCAGGGCGAAGTGCAATGAACAAGTTTGCGCGCTTTGCGTTTTCCGCTGGCTTTGCTAATACGCCAGCCATGGCGCGAGGTGCACCACCCATAAAATAGGTACCAAGAACCAGTGCACCCGCCGCTGCTGTCGATTTTAAGAAACTGCGGCGATTCATATCAAAATAGGTATTCTCACTCATGCTTCTTCTCCCGCTTGGGTTGGGTCAAAGTAGCTAACGCCAGCGTTGCTGCTTATTGATTTCGACGCAGACTTAATGGCCTTGTGAATGCGAGGGTACGTGCCGCAACGACAGATGTTGCCCGACATATTCTGAACAATTTCTTCGTCACTTGGCGTTGGGTTGGTTGATAATAGACTGGCAGCTTGCATGATTTGCCCACATTGACAGAAACCACATTGTGGTACTTTGTGTTCTACCCACGCTTTTTGGACAGGGTGATCGCCATTTTCGCTTAGCCCTTCAATAGTGGTAATTTTTCTGCCTTGAACGGCTGATACAGGCAATACGCAAGAGCGTTGTGCCATGCCATCAATGTGAACAGTACAAGCGCCACATTGCGCCATACCACAGCCAAACTTAGGTCCTGTAAGATTTAATTCGTCACGAAGGTACCACAACACTGGTGTTGATGGGTCACCAGAAAATTCGTGTTTGTTACCATTAACGGTAAACGTGATCATGGTCTTGTCTCCATAGGTAAGCGAAAGATATGACTTGGACCAGATTGTTTAAATCTGGCCTACCCAAGCAGCGCAATGCGGGGTCAACGCATTGCACAAAATCATATCGATACGGTTACATTGCCTGATGATACGAACTATCTAAGATGCTGAGCATGCTCAGATAATTGCCACTATTATTATTGTTAAAGGCTTCGCAATTTATACTTTAGTTTACGTTAACACGCATTGCATCATTACGCATTTACATAAGTTTAATTGCTAACACTTTGCGACAAAGTGGTGAGAGATGAAGAGGGGGGCGAAACGCACTATGCGTTATGGCGTGCTCAACTTTCTAAAAGCACACCTGTTAGAACAAAAACAATTAACGCAGCTTTCGCATAAGAAGAAAACGATCAATTCTACGGGCACCACTCGTCATTGTTTTTTGGCTGTATTTGAGCCAGCTTCGCGCTTTTGGCCAGTCGTAACTTAAGAGCACTAAACCGCCTATCACTAACAAGATAGAGCCCGGAAGTAATGTTAGAACAATACCGCCGATAAACAAGATTGCTCCAAGGGTAATTCTTACTATTCGCATGTATAAACACTCGGCTTGGTGAAGTTTTCATCTCACAGTTTCGCCCAAAGATGCACATTTGCCAATATGAAAAATGTAAATGTTTGTGCCCGATCTTTGAATAACTGGGTGTTGGGTATTCTTAAAGATTGTCGAATAAGTAAGCGGTTAACACCTTCGGTGGGCACAATGCCCTAATTGCGGTGGAAAGCAGGGATGAAATAAAGTACAAAGATAAAAAAGGCGTACGCTACGAACTAGTGGCAAAACTGCCTAGAAGGTAACTGAGACATGGGTATCAAGTAGCAGTACTAGTAAGAACAGATAACGATAATAATGAGAGTAAAAATGGCAGAACAACCAGAAAACCAACCAATCAGTGATGAAGAACGCGCAACGTGGGTACGAGAACAGTTTCAAAAGGCAAACAAATTTTTAGCGGAAAATGGCGTGTTGTTTGATTCTGTTATTACCGAAGAAAGTCGTTATTTAATGCCGTACCTTGCAGTTTGGAAAATTAGAGCAATGGACAGTAAACGCTATTGGGTTATTAGTGGTGATTTACCTTCTGATTACACATCAGTCGATAACGCCAAAGACGCCAAGGACGTACTGCGTCACTTTGCTATGCATTGGCAGTTGAAAGCAGAAAATCTCATTAATGCAGAGGGCGCAGACGATACTCAAAAGGCGTTTGGTGCTTTACTAATTAATCGTGCTGAAAGCTTGTTTGCCATGCAGAACGCGCCAGATCTTTGGAACTAATTCCAGGCAATAGCCTGTATTAGTGAGACGTTTTGTAAATACATAGCTTAATGAAGTTGAGTCACGTCCGGAAGAGGAAATCGCTCTGCCGGACATTTTAGGCGCTGTCTTGGAACGCCTGCGTCCATAAATACTTGCCCGTCGGGAATAAAACCAATGGATTGGTGATAGGACACGCTTTCTAAATTGCAGACTACTTTGATAATGGGGACGTTGTTTTGCTTTGCCGTGTTAATCAGCGCTTCAAACAAAGCGCGATAAACAGGCAATGTTCTGTGGCAGCGCTTAACAGCAATTCGGCCTAGTTCGCCTCGTTTGGTTAAGCGCCCAGTGGCAATGGGTTCGTTTTCATCATTGACGATAAGCACATGGCACGCCGAACTGTCGTGTTCGTCGAACTCGCTTGCCTCGGGGACGCGCCACTCTAAAACAAATACATGTTCCCTTAGTGCTTTCAGTCGATGTTTATCCTTTTCCCAATCGACGTTTTGTATCGTAAACGCCATACTTACCTGTTAACCTTCGAACCATTCCCAGTAACCATTATTGATAAGTGTAGTTAAGGTTTCTAAAAATGTAAAAGAAGGCGCGTCTTGGCAACACGTTGCGTTCAAAACGCCTCCTGATGCCAGCACTTCAAACCATTCTTGGTCACTTTTGCCAAATTCGAACTGACTGCCATTTACAAAGAGTGCGCGAGGAAGACCACGCTTACCGTCACATAGTAATGCACGCACACCCGGTGCAGGAACAAAGCTAATGCCTGCGGCAAACTCATTTGAAATTTGCTCTAGCGATACTTCGTCTTCTAGCGGATATTCAGGAATGCCTTGTTCACTCATGGCTTCTAGAAGTGCCAAAGTAAAGTCTTCACCGTTTATCGCATCTATGAGCTGCTGCTTAAGAATGGCAACATCGCTTGGATTTACCCAAGCACGATTGCCTTGCATAGAGCGGCTTGCATCGGTAAAGCGATAATTATGTGCGCCTTTATCCAACATCATCGCCAGGCTTTCCGCTAGTTGCAGATTGTCCGGAGCACGATAACCCACAGAGTAGGTGAGGCTATCTTCAATTGTCGCTCCATCATGAGGCCAGCCCGGTGGTACGTACACCACATCGCCAGGCTCAACCACAACATCTATAACAGGGTCGAAGCCTTCAATTTGTCTTAATTTTGGATGTGGAAAAACTTCTTTATAGTCCGCCGGCTTGCCCACACGCCAGCGTCTTCGGCCCTTACCTTGAACTAAAAATACATCATATTGGTCGATGTGAGCACCAACGCCTGCACCATTGGTGGCGAAGCTCACCATCAGGTCGTCCAATCGCCAATTAGGGATAAAAGAAAAGGGATCTAGTAGAGGGGTTACGTCGGGCACATATTTATCTACGCCTTGAACTAGTAATGTCCATTTGCCCTGACATGCTTTGTCAAAATCGGTAATTGGCCCTTGTTCAACATGCCAGCTGCCTTTCACGTTGCTAATAATACGTGCATCCACTTCCGACTCTTGTGCTAGACCGGCAAGATCGTTCTCATCGATAGGATCTACAAAGTTGTCAAAGAAGTGTTTGATGACTACCGGCTTTTGCTGCCAGTAGTTTTTTAGAAAGGTTTCTGCATTAAAGCCGTTTCCAGATTGTGCATCAATAATGTACGAATTGTCGTTAGTGGGCATAGTGTCTCTTATAGTAAGCCAATTAAATGGGTTTAATCTGTTGATTTAAGTATTGTGCGTGGCGTTACAAATATGCGGTAAGCGTTAGCACTTTGTCAAAAGCGAGGTTGAAGCTTATGCGCGGCATTATCGATTATTGAAACGTTTATTGCTACCTTGCATTTGCTTCACCTGATTCAGTAGGGAGAGCCGAATTCATAACGGTTCGCATAGATAATTACCCACTCAGCGAAACTTAACATGTTCGTACTCGCGGCGAGTTACTGCAGGTGTAATTCATCTAACTTAGAAATCACGTGCTTTTTAGCTCAATGTTTACATGACATGGGTGGTTATCAGATGCGCTAGACAGGAGTTAGCAAACGTATGCGCTCATTAGCATTGTTTTCGTGTGCAGCTGTTTTGGTAGGAATGTGGTTTCTTTGCGATTTTCGCCACACATTTTTGACTCACTGAGTTTCCGCTTGTCGTGTTCACGCGTTGAAAGCTCAGTGTTAGCGTTTATATTTGAACCACAAGTGAAGTACGTATTAAAGGAACAAGGGTTATTCGCACTCGCGCTAGAGCGATGAATAATCTGTCGTTTAACCAGGCTGTAAGACTTCTCACAAATAGCAATTGTATTAGGTGCTGTGTATTGCTCTAACATTGCAGCCCTATTTACCGTAGTCCCCCAAATATCAAAGCCTGCAAGCGGGCGAGAAGATTGGCCGGCAAGTAAAGAGCCTGTCGCAATGCCAACTCGCAGTTGGCTTGAAGATGAAGCTAAAAGGTCGTTGCTATTTACAAGCTCGCGAGCGCGAAATGCGAATTCGATGGCGTTCACCAGAGCGTTCAAAAGCGAGTGTGTTGTACTACTGTGTTCGCCGTTAAAACCAACCGCAATATATTGATCGCCGTTTGTTTTTAATGGCGAAAGGTGTAAATCAGCGGCAAGCACATCGAATTCAGAAAACAGGCTATCTACAAGTCTGGCGCATGTAATGTCGCCATATTTAACTGAGAGTTGTTGGAAGCCTGATAGGTCACAAAAAATGACGACGGCATTTTTTATACAGCTTTTTAAATTCGCGGCACTACTTTTGGTTTCCAGCGTTGTACTTAACACCTTCGAAACCGTGGGGGAAAGCACAACACAGTGTTTTTCCTGCAATGAGAAAGGAGTGTGGTTCGTGTTGCGTAAATCCATTTGCTTGCTCCCACGGGTATGTGAAAATTCAATGTAGAGAAATTTAGGAATAAAAAAAACGCGGTACTAATGACCGCGTTTTTCAGTGTAGTGGAAAGCGTAAGGGCTTATAACTGATCTACAAGCCTGATTGCATCGCCAATGTATGTAGCAGGCGTTAATGCCTTAAGCTCTGCTTTGGCCGCTTCTGGCATATCTAGGTTATCAATAAATTCAGCAATGACCTCAGCGTTTACTTTCTTACCACGGGTCAGTTCTTTTAGCTTCTCGTATGGCTTTTCAATACCGTAACGACGCATAACAGTTTGAATAGGCTCTGCAAGCAGTTCCCAATTGTTGTTTAGCTCGTTAAGTAAGCTTTGCTCATTAACTTCTAACTTGCTGATACCTTTCAAAGTAGCCTGATACGCAATAACCGCATAACCTACACCGACGCCAAGGTTACGTAGTACGGTTGAGTCAGTAAGGTCACGTTGCCAGCGAGAGATAGGAAGCTTAGCTGCTAAATGGTCAAAAATAGCGTTCGCCAGACCTAAGTTACCTTCTGAATTTTCGAAATCGATAGGGTTAACTTTGTGTGGCATGGTAGAAGAGCCGATTTCGCCAGCTACCGTTTTTTGCTTGAAGTGACCCAGTGCAATGTAACCCCAAACGTCACGGTCGAAATCGATAAGAATGGTGTTAAAGCGCGCAATGGCATCAAACATTTCTGCAATATAGTCATGCGGCTCTATTTGCGTAGTGAACGGGTTCCAGGTTAGACCTAGTGAGGTAACAAACTTCTCTGAAACTTCGTGCCAATCTACATCTTTATACGCTGACAAGTGTGCATTGTAGTTACCCACTGCACCGTTAATCTTACCAAGTAACTCAACACCTGCGATTTGGCTACGCTGACGCTTTAGGCGAATAGCCACGTTTGCCATTTCTTTACCCATGGTGGTAGGTGAAGCAGGCTGACCGTGAGTACGTGCCATCATAGGCACGTTCTGGTAGCGCTTAGCAAGCTCTACTAGCGCTTCAATTAATTTGTCACAGTAAGGAAGAATAACGGTCTCGCGGGCTTCGCGAAGCATTAAGCCATGTGAAAGGTTGTTGATGTCTTCAGACGTACACGCAAAGTGGATAAACTCATTTACTGCTGAAAGCTCACTATTGTCGGCAACCTTCTCTTTAAGAAAGTATTCAACCGCTTTCACATCGTGGTTTGTTGTGCGCTCGATTTCTTTGATGCGCATGGCATCTTCAACACTAAATTCAGCTACTATTTTGTCTAGTAGTGCATTTGACGTGTCTGTAAAAGCAGGAACTTCTTCAATTTGTGGGTTAGTAGACAGCATTTGTAACCAACGTACTTCTACTTCTACACGGTATTTTAATAAGCCGTACTCACTGAAAATACTGCGTAATTCTACGCTTTTGCCAGCATATCGACCATCGACAGGGGAAATTGCAGTTAACTGACTCAGTTCCACCTTAAGCTCCTCACTAGTTTATTAATCGTAGTGCTTTAACAGCACTGTTAAGAATGTGTTTGCGTTTAAATAAAATGTTTCTTCGTTTTCCACCCATCTGACGCCACATTACTGCAGCCCTAACACCTGCAAGCAAAAGCGCACGCACTTTATGCTGAGTAGCAGGTTGGCTTAAATAATCTGGGTTACCAGCTACCTGAATACGCGGTGCTAGCGGACTGATGATATCGCTGTAAATGCTCGCTAAAGAGGAGACTATTTGTGGGTTTTGGAAATCGATGTGAGCAAGCTGGCGCTGAACATGGGAAATACGTTCGCCCAGTTCCTGCATTGCTTTAGACTTTCTCGCTAGCTTTCTTTCAAGGCCTAGAATACTAGCTATATAGCGGGTTAATTCCGTATCTTTTGTTGCTTGTTTGTCAGATAGCTGTGCTGCGAGTGTGGTGTAACCGGTTTTTAAGTTAGCGAGCTGGCCGAAAACCTGTTGAGGTGTTTCTGGGTCAGTAACCAGTATGCTCGATAAGCTGGCCTCTATAGCCTCGTTATCGGCAGAACCTCGTCTGGCAAGCTGTTGAACCAGCGCAGCAGCTTGACATACACCTGCAAGTGCTAGGTTATTTTCTATGTCGGTATCTAACATCAGCGAATATAACTCTCAATAATACCGCCGCCAAGGCAAACTTCGTCACTATAGAACACCGCTGACTGCCCCGGCGTTACCGCCTTCTGCGGCTCATCAAACATCACTTCAATGGTGTCGTCTTGAGTTGGCGTTATTGTACATGGGATATCGGCCTGACGATAACGGGTTTTAACTACCGCGCGCACAGGTTCTGTAATTGTTTTTCTATCCACCCAGTGTAGCTGCTTTGCTACCAAGCCTTTCGAGTATAGGCGAGGATGGTCGGCACCTTGGCCCACAATAAGTACGTTGCGTGCAACATCTTTATCTACCACATACCAAGGGTCGTCACCGTATTTGGCTAATCCACCAATGTGTAAGCCTTTACGTTGACCTAGCGTGTGGTACATCAAGCCTTCGTGTTGGCCAATTTCTTCGCCTTCTGCTGTTTCAATAACGCCAGGCTGAGCTGGAAGGTAACGAGCAAGGAAGTCTTTAAATTTGCGTTCACCAATAAAGCAAATCCCGGTAGAGTCTTTCTTATCGTGAGTGATAAGACCTTGCTCCTCGGCAATTTTGCGAACTAATGGCTTTTCGATGTCACCCACAGGGAAGAGCGTTTTAGCAACGTGCTCTTCGCCCAATGTGTAAAGAAAGTAGCTCTGGTCTTTATTGTTATCAAGACCGCGTAGCATTTGCCATTTACCGTCAACTTCTCGGCGACGAACATAGTGACCAGTTGCAATGTAGTCAGCGCCAAGGTCTTCTGCTGCAAATTCAAGAAACGCTTTAAACTTAATTTCTTTGTTGCACATAATATCTGGGTTTGGCGTACGGCCCGCTTTGTATTCCTCTAAGAAATACTCAAACACGTTATCCCAGTACTCTGCTGCAAAGTTAATGGTGTGCAGTTCAATGCCAAGTTTGTCAGCAACCGCTTGAGCATCTTTTAAATCTTCTGCAGCGGCACAGTATTCATCGTTGTCGTCTTCTTCCCAGTTTTTCATGAAAAGACCTTCAACCTGATAACCCTGTTGTTGGAGTAGGTAGGCTGAAACAGACGAATCGACACCGCCGGACATTCCGACGATCACTTTTTTGCTGGCGTTAGATTCAATATCACTCACTATGGATTGCACACTCATTTGATTAATAAAAAAGAAACCGTATTTGTTAAATCAGTCACCAATTAACATGTTGATAAATATGCTAAGGCGCTTACCCACTCAGTGGGCTATACCACTAATCAGCCACTTACAAATCGGCCCGTTTTCGAGGTCGCGGATTTTATCAGATTCCGATAGCTAATTCACATTTAATCCTTATCTGATTAAGTAATTAAATATGTGCCAAGCGGCGGTTGGCCTTTGCTGTAAAAAATTGTCTATATGCAAAGATGAACAGCAACCTTTAACAGCGCTAAAAATCCGTAACGTTTCGGTGCCTCTTTTAGTGTGGCCAAGGAAGGTGATTTCAAGTATTAGAAATTGAATTGCCTTTAAAAGTGAACGTAGCTGCCATTATCAATACCATCAATGGTCCAATTACCCACGCGATATCTGATGAGCCGAAGGGTGGGGTAGCCGACGTGCGCTGTCATACGTCGCACTTGTCTGTTTCTGCCTTCTGTAATGGTAATTTCTACCCAGCTAGTAGGGATCGACTGTCTAAAGCGTACGGGCGGATTCCGCGGCCACACGCTAGGTGCTTCCATGGCCTTTACTTTAGCGGGGCGAGTCATTCCATCTTTTAATTCCACGCCGTCACGCAGCGCCTGCATTGCTTTTTCGTCCATAATACCTTCAACTTGCACCCAATAGGTTTTGCTGGTTTTAGCTTTTGGGTTAGCAAGTTTATGCTGAAGCTTTCCGTCATTGGTGAGTACGAGAAGACCTTCCGAATCTCTGTCGAGTCGTCCTGCGGCATACACACCGGGAACATCAATATAGTCCTTTAGGGTTTCTCTACCGTCTGCATCAGTAAATTGAGAAAGAACTTGAAAGGGCTTATTAAAAAGCACCACTTTAGCGTTTGAAGACATATTACTTCCGCTTGTTTAAATTCAAAATTTCGGGGGGGATTTTACGACAAATGACGATGCTTCGCATGGGAAAATCAACCGCAAATAGTGGTTTGCTCAATGAAGTTTGTCGATAAATTCGGTGATCTTATGAGTTAAGACAATGGTATGACTTGTAACTCAAACTTTCGACCCTATACTAATGGTCGCTCCCATTTTTATAAGAGAGCGCATCTGCATAATTATTAGACAGTTTTAGCAGTGATAAGCGGGCTTGCTTATACATCGTATCTCGAAATTGCGTACGACTAGGTAGTCGAGTGCAAAGCCATGAGATGCATATTGCTAACATAGGGAATTGAATAATATGTAGGGAAGAAAACAGCAAGTGACCTAGTGCTTAATAAAAGCAAAAGGTGGAAAACATCAAATACGTTTCGCAATGACTGTGGGCGTGACATGAACATGTTGCGGGTTGTTGCGACCTAATGGACTAAAGACGACAGTACCCTGTCGAGAAAATTGAGGTATATAATGACCAAGTCTAAGATCATCTACACGAAGACTGATGAAGCGCCAATGCTGGCGACTTACTCACTTCTTCCTATCATCCAGAAGTTTGCTGCGGCTGCAGATATCGACGTTGAGCTAAGCGATATTTCACTTGCTGCACGTGTTTTGGCAAATTTCCCTGAGTATCTTTCTGAAGAGCAAAGAGTGCCAGACGCGCTAGCTGAACTGGGTGAGATGACCCAAGACCCGAACGCTAACATCATCAAGCTTCCAAACATCAGTGCCTCAATTCCACAGCTTCGTGCAACTATCAAAGAATTAAACGCAAAAGGCTTTAACGTACCAGCGTTCCCTGATTCACCTAAAACAGCTGAAGACGAAGAAATTCGCGAGCGTTACGGTAAAGTATTAGGTAGTGCGGTAAACCCTGTGCTACGTGAAGGTAACTCGGACCGTCGTGCACCGACAGCGGTGAAGAACTATGCCCGTAAGCACCCGCATTCAATGGGTGAGTGGTCTCAAGCTTCTCGTTCGCACGTAGCGCACATGCGCGGTGGTGATTTCTACTCTGGTGAGAAATCAGTGACAGTTGAGAAAGACGGTCACGTTAGCATCGAATTTACGGGTAAAGATGGCAGCAAGAAAACCCTTAAACCGCGTGTAGATTTGCTAGCTGGCGAAGTTATCGACGGCATGTTTATGAGCAAAAAAGCGCTGTGTGAATTCTTCGAAGAGCAAATTGAAGATGCGAAAAACACAGGCATTCTTTTCTCACTACACGTAAAAGCGACCATGATGAAGGTGTCTCACCCAATCGTATTCGGTCACTGTGTAAAAGTATTTTACAAAGATCTATTCAACAAATGGGGTGACCTGTTTGAAGAGCTAGGGGTTAACCCTAACAATGGTCTTGGTAGCGTTTACGACAAAATTGCAAGCCTACCTGAGAGCCAACGCTCTGAAATTCAAAAAGATATCAACGCATGTTATGCCGACCGTCCGCCAATTGCGATGGTTAACTCTGACAAAGGTATCTCGAACCTTCACGTACCTAGTGACGTAATTGTTGATGCCTCTATGCCTGCAATGATCCGTAACTCGGGTCAAATGTGGGGACCAGATGGAAAGGCGCACGACACTAAAGCAGTTATTCCAGAAAGTACTTATGCAACCATTTACCAAGAAGTTATCAACTTCTGTAAAACGCATGGTGCATTCGACCCTACAACGATGGGTACGGTTCCTAACGTTGGCTTAATGGCACAAAAAGCCGAAGAGTACGGTTCACATGACAAAACGTTTGAGCTAGAAGCAGACGGTACTGTTTCAATTGTTGACCAAGACGGCAATGTTCTTATTTCTCACGATGTTGAAGAAGGTGATATCTGGCGTATGTGTCAGGTGAAAGACGCACCTATTCAAGATTGGGTTAAGCTAGCGGTAACGCGTTCACGTCAATCTGGTATGCCTGCGGTATTCTGGCTAGATGACGAACGTGCTCACGATGCGCAACTTATCAAGAAAGTTGAAAAGTACCTACAAGACCATGATACCAACGGTCTAGATATTCAAATTATGTCTCCTGTACGCGCTATTCGCTACAGCATGGAACGTGCAATTCGCGGTCTGGATACCATTTCAGTGACGGGTAACGTACTTCGTGATTACCTTACTGATTTGTTCCCAATCCTAGAGCTTGGTACCAGTGCTAAAATGCTATCAATTGTTCCGTTGATGGCTGGTGGCGGCCTTTATGAAACGGGCGCGGGCGGTAGTGCACCTAAGCACGTGCAACAGTTCGTTGAAGAAGGTCACTTGCGTTGGGACTCACTCGGTGAATTCCTGGCACTTGCTGTATCGCTAGAAGATGTTGCTATTAAGCACAGCAACACCAAAGCAAAAGTTATTGCTACTGCACTTGATAAAGCAACGGAAAAACTACTAAACAACGGTAAGTCTCCGCTTCGTAAAGCAGGTCAGTTGGACAACCGTGGTAGCCATGTTTACCTAGGTCTATACTGGGCTGAAGAAGTAGCGAACCAAACGGAAGACGCAGATCTAGCTGCGCAATTTAAGCCAGTGTATGAAGAGTTGTCTGCGAAAATTGACGACATCTTGGCTGAGATTGATGCAACGCAAGGTAGCGCGCAAGAAATTGGTGGTTACTACTACCCTGACGAAGACAAGCTTTTCGCAACCATGTCTCCAAGTAAGACATTAAAAGCTATCTTAGGCGCATAGTATTTTGTGTATATGCGTTAGGCTTATAGGTCTAGCGCATAGAATAGTACTCTCAAACCTGAGAAGCTATTTCAAAACAAGGTTTAAAAGCCCTCTCTTCAAACGAGAGGGCTTTTTTTATGTAGAACCACTATACCTGCGCTAACACGCGGCGATTACGAACATTTTAAGCCTAGCTGAGTAGGCAATGGTCTACGCGGACTGGTATAAGGGGTAATAAGGGGTAGGGCGATATACCTTATGTTTTGGAAACGAATGTATAAGCGGGAGATAAAAGGAACAGGAAAAAAGCTCGTTGATTGTCTAATTTGAACTAGTACGCAACTTTAATACACAACGTTAAGATAACGTAATGCTTATTTTTGTGGGGAAAATTTAAACGCACTTATCCGCACAGGCGCTTTACTGCACCTACACATTTTGAATGGCAAGAAAAGCAAAAGCCCGACGTAAAAGGTCAGGCTTTAAAAATTCTTTTCTTAACGCTCTGGTTCTTCTTTGAAGCCAATGTTCTCAGCGTGAAGACCTTTAGGCCCTTGCTGAACTTCGAACGTTACTTCTTGACCCGCTTTTAGCGAACGGTAGCCTTCCATTTGAATCGTAGAGTAATGCGCGAAAATATCTTCGCCGCCGTCCTCAGGAACGATAAATCCAAAACCCTTTGCGTTGTTAAACCATTTAACTTTGCCAACCGCCATACTTCGACTTCCTCTTAATCCTTGAACTCACGAGTATATGCCCCCATTATAGATCCGGAGACACGGTGGAAAGAGTATTGATTGTAGCTGCTACGCAGTAAGTTATGTCGTAGCTAACGTGCAATACTCAAAACCACTATACAAAATGTAGATTTTTTAACCATATTATGTCAAGGGCAAATGTGAATAAATTTATCCAAAAGTTTGTACACATATGTGCCATTAAACCACTATTATTAAGTTATGAGTAAAGACAACGCTATTAGTATCGAAAAGGAAAAACAGAAAGACGCGCAGCGACAGAAGCCGCAGCCGCCTCCCATGTATAAAGTGTTGTTGAACAATGACGACTATACACCGATGGATTTTGTCATTGAGGTACTCATGCAGTTTTTCAATATGGACGCTGAGAAAGCCAACCAACTTATGCTGACCGTTCATTATCAAGGAAAAGCCGTGTGTGGCATTTTTACTGCTGAGATAGCAGAGACAAAAGTGATGCAGGTTAATCAGTACGCACGCAAACATCAGCACCCGTTGATGTGCACGATGGAGCAGGCATAAGGTTTTTTGTAGAGGGCGAGCAATATGTTAAATAAAGAATTAGAACAAACGTTAAATAACGCGTTTGTATTTGCCAGAGAGCATCGTCATGAGTTTATGACGGTTGAGCACTTGTTGTTGGCATTGCTTGATAACTCAGCTGCTCGCGATGCGCTCAAAGCATGTGGTGCCGATATTGAGGCAATTAAAAGCGAACTGTTAGCTTTTGTTAAAGATACTACGCCTCTCATTTTAGATGACCAGTTAAACGAACGCGAAACTCAGCCCACGCTCGGTTTCCAGCGCGTGCTGCAGCGTGCGGTATTCCACGTTCAGTCGTCTGGTAAGGACGAAGTCACTGGCGCCAACGTACTTGTTGCTATATTCAGCGAGCAAGAGTCTCAGGCCGTTTATATTCTCAAGAAGGCGGATGTAACGCGCTTGGATGTGGTGAACTTCATTAGCCATGGCGTAAGCAAAGCGGATGATGATGAGCCTGTAAACCCTGAAGCGTCGGAAGAGGCTGAAGCAGGCGAAGAAGGTGGCTCAGCATTAAGCAAATACGCAACTGATCTAAATCGTCATGCGAAAGACGGCAAAATAGACCCGTTGATTGGCCGCGATTCGGAAGTAGAGCGCACTATTCAAATTCTATGTCGTCGTCGCAAAAACAACCCGCTGCTTGTGGGTGAAGCGGGCGTAGGTAAAACGGCGATCGCAGAAGGTCTTGCATACAGAATCGTTAACGAAGACGTGCCTGATGTTATTGCTGAAAGTACCGTTTATTCACTGGATTTAGGTGGCCTTCTTGCTGGTACCAAATACCGTGGTGACTTTGAGAAGCGTTTGAAAGCAATTCTGAAAGAGCTTGGCAAAGACAAGAACGCCATTTTGTTTATTGATGAAATCCATACCATTATTGGTGCTGGCGCTGCGTCGGGCGGTGTAATGGATGCGTCAAATTTACTTAAGCCTAAGCTATCAAGCGGTGAACTACGCTGTATCGGCTCAACTACATATCAAGAATATCAAGGTATTTTTGAGAAAGACCGCGCCCTTGCACGTCGTTTCCAGAAAGTTGACGTTACTGAGCCTAGCGTCAGCGATACCACAAAGATATTGCTTGGCCTTAAGAGTCGCTACGAAGAGCACCACAATGTGCGTTTCACTCAAAAGGCGATTCAAGCTGCGGCGGAATTGTCGGCTAAATACATCAACGAGCGTCATCTTCCAGATAAAGCCATTGATGTAATGGATGAGGCAGGCGCAAGCCAGCGCTTGTTGCCGCCTTCTAAGCGCAAAAAAACGATAGGTGTGGGCGACATTGAGCAAATTATTGCAAAAATGGCGCGTATCCCTGAGAAGTCTGTATCAGCTTCTGACAAAGAGGTGCTTAAGAACCTTGGCCGCAACCTTAAAATGGTTGTGTTTGGTCAGGATAAGGCTATAGAGACGCTTAATGACGCTATATTGCTATCACGTTCTGGACTTGGAGCTGAAGCAAAACCAATTGGTAGCTTCTTATTTGCCGGTCCAACCGGTGTTGGTAAAACAGAAGTAACCCAACAGCTGGCTAAAATCATGGGTGTTGAGCTTGTACGTTTTGATATGTCTGAGTACATGGAACGTCATGCAGTTAGCCGCCTCATTGGTGCGCCTCCTGGTTACGTTGGTTTTGATCAAGGCGGTCTGTTAACAGATGCGGTAATCAAAAACCCGTACTCAGTAGTGCTGTTAGATGAAATTGAGAAGGCGCATAGCGATATCTACAATATTCTTCTTCAGGTTATGGACCACGGTACGCTCACTGATAACAATGGACGTAAGGTTGACTTTAGAAACGTGGTGTTAGTGATGACCACCAACGCAGGTGTTCAAGAAACCGTACGTAAATCTATTGGCTTTAAGCAGCAAGATCACAGTCACGATGCGATGTCTGAAATCAATAAGGTGTTTACACCTGAATTCAGAAATCGCCTGGACGGTATTATTTGGTTTAACCATCTTGATCCTGAAATTATCTTGCAGGTGGTAGATAAGTTCATTATTGAGCTTCAGGCACAGCTTGACGTTAAAGGCGTGTCGCTAGAGGTCACCAGTGCAGCCCGCGCTTACATGGCTGAGAAAGGCTATGATAAGGCAATGGGAGCACGTCCTATGGCGCGCGTCATTAAAGATGACCTGAAGAAAGAGTTAGCGAACGAGCTATTGTTTGGCGAGTTATCTAAAGGCGGAAACGTTAAAGTAGACTGCGTTGATGACAAACTTACCTTTGAGTACACAGGTGTAGGTGCAACGTCTGAAGAAGCAGAGCCAACCTAATGTAATAAAGCATGTAGCGCTAGGTAGAAAGACTAATGTCGTCTATCAAGCGCTATATCTTCGTTAGTAACTTTGTTTTTAGCGATAGTGCTTCGAGGATGAAATAGGTAAAACTCAGATACGAAAAAGCCCGATCTTAATCGGGCTTTTTTTATGCGTTACCGCTTAAATGGCTCATTATCTTGCGCGATAAACGATACGACCTTTGGTCAAATCGTAAGGAGTCATCTCAACGGTGACCTTATCGCCAGTAAGAATACGGATATAGTTCTTACGCATTTTACCAGAGATGTGTGCAGTCACTACGTGACCGTTTTCTAGTTCAACGCGGAACATAGTGTTAGGTAGCGTGTCTAACACAGTACCTTCCATTTCAATACAATCTTCTTTTGCCATGTAAAGCAGTTACCTCAGTAATTCAAAATTTTTGCCGCGCAGACCTTACCCAATCTTGGGTTCGGTGTAAAGCAATTAAGTGGGTATTTTACTATTTTTGCTAAATAGATGCCATTCATTGTCACTAAACTGCTCAAATGGCAAAAATTTGTGTTTATAAGACATTTTTTGACAACCCTCTACGTAATAGCCCAAATAAACATAGTGGTGGCCTAAACGCCTCGCTTCCTCAATTTGCATGAGTATCATCCATGTACCTAAAGATGCAGAGCTATACTCAGGGTCGAAAAACGTGTAGAGCGCAGAGAGTGCACCCATATGTTCGTTAGCATCGACAACGTCAGTGACAGCCACTGCAATGAGCTTGTCGCCATCATAGGCCTCTAGGTAATGGGTTGTCATCCAATCACACAAAACGAAATTGTCGAACTGGGTTCGTGACGGCGGATACATACTACCGTCGGCATGTCGCTCCGTAATGTAGCGTTCATACAACGGGTAGTATGTGCTTTTAGTTTCACTAACTAGCTGAACGCGAAACCCTTGGTTGGCCTTTAACAGCCTTTTTTGACTGCGAGAGGGGGTATAAGCATTCACCGGAATTCGCACCGACTTACACGCCTTGCAGGCTGGGCAGTGTGGACGGTAAATTTGTTCACCGCTTCGTCGAAATCCCACTTGAATAAGTTGCGAGTATCGCCACGCCTGAAAATCATTGTTTTCGGCGTATACTAATAATTGCTCTTGCTCATCGGGCAAATAGCTACATGAAAATGATTGGGTTATACCAAACTTCACGGAGTAATCACTCTTGGCTTCCAACTATTAAGGTAGTCTTCTGACAGCCTACCGTCTTCAGTTAAAGTGTGGTTGTTGTTTTCCAGTTTTTCAATAAAGTTTTCACGGGATAACACATTCGCACCAAGGGATGCCAAATGATCGGTAGGAAGCTGGCAATCAATAAAGGCCATATCGTGAGACTTCATGTGCTCAACCAACGCCATCATAGCAAGTTTTGACGTATTACTTTCCCGGTGAAACATCGATTCACCGCAATATACCTTGCCAATTCCAACGCCATATAGTCCACCCACCAATGTTTCGCCGTCCCAAACTTCCACAGAGTGTGCTAAACCCAAACCATTGAGCTGCCGGTAAGCCGCAATCATGTCATCGGTAATCCATGTTTCGCTATTGAGTTCACCTGTGTTTGGGTTTTTACGAGGGGTTGATGAACAGGCTTCAATGACACGGTCGAACGCGTAATTTAGCGTTACCGTGTATTTTTGTTTTCGAGCAAGCTTCTTAAGGCTTTTCGATGCGACAAAATTGTCGAGATCAATAATGGCTCTGGGGTCGGGAGACCACCACAACAGGGGTTCGTCATCACTGAACCAAGGAAAAATGCCCTGTGAGTAGGCAGAAAATAAACGTGCAGGGCTGAGGTCGCCACCAAATGCTAGCAGGCCGTTAGGTTCGTCTAATGCAGTGTCGACTGGAGGGAAGGGCGCGCCTTCTTCGATGTAATGTAACGCTATCATAATCGGGCCAGAAAAAAGCCCCACTGAACAGCAGGGCTTGGGAAACAGTATTAACCTTGTTCAGGCATCGTACCATCTAAGTATTTTTCAGCATCTAGCGCCGCCATACACCCTGTACCTGCTGATGTAATGGCCTGACGATAAATATGATCGCTCACGTCACCTGCAGCAAACACACCTTCAACGCTTGTTTGCGTCGCATTGCCGTTTGTACCGCTGTTTACAACGATATAGCCATCTTTCATTTCAAGCTGCCCATCAAAGATATCGGTATTCGGTTTGTGACCGATAGCAACGAATAGACCCATAACATCAAGCTCTTCAGTGGCATCACTGTTCGTATCTTTAATACGGACTTTGGTTACACCCATTTCGTCACCGAGCACTTCATCTAGTGTACGGTTTAAGTGTAATACCACGTTACCGTTTTCTGCTTTATCACGAAGGCGTTGCTCAAGAATTTTTTCACTTCTAAAGCTATCTCTTCTGTGAATAACATGTACTTCTGATGCAATGTTTGAAAGGTAAAGCGCCTCTTCAACAGCGGTGTTACCACCACCAATTACCGCTACTTTTTGATTGCGGTAGAAGAAACCGTCACAGGTTGCACAAGCAGATACACCTTTACCCATAAACGCTTGCTCTGATTCAAGACCAAGGTATTTAGCCGAAGCACCTGTAGCAATAATTAGTGCGTCACACGTATAAGTACCGCTATCTCCGTAAAGCGTGAAAGGGCGCTTCGAAAAGTCGGTCTTATTGATGTGATCGAAAATAATTTCAGTATCGAACTTTTCAGCATGCTTTTGCATACGAACCATTAGATCAGGACCAGTAAGGCCTTCAGGATCGCCCGGCCAGTTTTCTACTTCTGTCGTGGTAGTAAGCTGTCCGCCTTGTTGAATACCAGTTAACAGTACAGGTTTAAGGTTTGCACGTGCAGCATAAACCGCTGCTGAATAACCTGCAGGGCCTGAACCCAAGATAAGTAGACGGACGTGTCTGCTTTCTGCCATTTTCCTCTCCAAATAATTCACCCAATAGGGTTACTTATAAAATTTCTCTTAGAAAGCTAGGTAGGGGCGAAAATCTGTAAATCAAGCTCAACACCTAGTTACTTTTATTATAGTAATTTGCCAGCGCAACATCTGCAGGTCGTTATTCACTTGCTTTAACAAAAGTAACAACAAAGCCATGCAGGACAATGTTTAGGCTTAAGCGCTATATGATGCCTTTAAGCGAGAAAAATGTCACTTAAAGATAGATTGAACTTATACCTTTTAATTATTAACGTACGGTGTGTTAGTTACACAACGCCGATCTTCACAGCAGACCATAAGGCAGCCGCCACATCAACGAAACTTAATTAACTACAGTGCAATCGTATTTGATAAGATCGATGTTGATAGTTTATTGCTGTAATTACGTACTGATTTAGAAGAACCAGTTTGTATTAGCCAAAAAGCGGATTACAATTTAGTTATAACTATCGAATAATGACGTGAGTGATATCAGTATTAATGCTGATAGTAAGGTTTATCAAAGAGGTGAGGCATGTCTCAATCAATAATGACAATGTTGAAAAACGGTCAGCAGTACATGAAGACATGGCCTGTAAGAAAAGAACTCTATGCCTTTTTCCCAGAGTGTAGAGTTGTAGCAGCGACTAAGTTTGCAATTAAAACCATGCCGCCAGTGGCAATGGTTTCATGCGCGCTGCTCTATCAGAATTTAGGCGCCGATTATCTACCTCAAACCATTACCATAGGTGCTTTCTTCTTAAGTCTGCCTATGCAAGGTTTGCTTTGGCTAGGACATCGCTCTGACCAATACCTTCCACCACAACTGAAAAGCTGGTACCAAGAAATCCACTCAAAAATGCGCTCGCAAGGTGTGGCTATGACCAATGCTAAATCAAAACCAAAATATAAAGAGCTAGCGCAACTTCTTAAGACAGCGTTTAACGATTTAGACAACGCATTTACTAAACACTGGTTTAATTAACAGCACGTATCCTGTAAATACCGCTCGCCAGACAGCGTCTTGGGTCAATTGGCTTTTAGGCTGCCAACGTCTGGTGCGCGAAGCAAGGCCTGACACTTCCTACATTTGTATTGTGCCCCTTTTAAAATATTATTGTGTCTGCGTGTACTTAGCGCATAAGTGTCACAGTCACACACATAATGAAAAGTGCGGGCTACCCGTTTCACGTCAAATTGATGGGTAGCATTAGGCGTGCAGTTAAATACGCTGCGCATTATCGACTGCCATTCTTTGCCGTGGGGCTGAACTCTGCCAAACAGAACCCATACCAACAAATGGCTGACTTCGTGTGGTACCACGTCACTTAAAAAGGCATCGATATTATCTTTAAACAGAAGTGGGTGAAAATTCACGCGGTTTTGCTGTAAAAACGCAGTGCCCGCATTTTTCCCCGACCGTCTAAAAGTGATGGTAGGGCGCTTGAACGTTTGCTTGAAGTATTGCTCTGCTTGCTCATAGCAATAAAAAACAGCGTCGGTAATAACGCGACGCTGTTCTTGAGTTAAGTCATTTGAAGCGATGTTGCTGCCTCTGTCTTTTTACTGTTTCTACTTATTTGCTGCGCGTATTATTTAACGTCACAAGGTAAACATAGCACGTAGGTACCCTTAGGGTCGTTTAGTTGGTTTACTAAACTGAACTCTTTAAGTACGCGCTTAAATTCATTTACCAGTGCAGAGTCGGCATGGGCAAATTGCCATTTGCCCACAAACGTCATTGCCTGGCCAAAGAATTCCTTCCAGAAAATTTCCTGGGCACTCAGCGTACGTTGTACGTAGAACGTATCATAATTCTCTAGCTCGGCGAGCTCGGCCGCAGCAACTACAGCATCGTCAACCGTACCAAGCTGGTCTACCAAGCCAAGTTCAATGGCATCTTCGCCAATCCACACGCGTCCTTGGGCAACACTATCCACTTCTTCTACCGACATACCACGAGCATTTGAAACCAACGACAAGAAGTTTCCGTAAGTGTTTTCAACGTTGCGCTGAAGAATTTGACCGAATTCTGGTGCTAGTGGACGCACAGTAGAGAAGCCTGCAAGCTCTGTAGAGCCCACACCGTCACTGTGAATACCTAAATAATCCAGTGAATTCTCGTAGGTCATAAACATACCAAACACGCCAATCGAGCCTGTAATTGTGCTAGGGCTTGCAATTATTCTATCGGTACTTGCTGCAATCCAATAACCGCCTGAAGCTGCATAGGTGCTCATAGAAGCAATAACGGGCTTACCTGCTTGTTGTAGCTGCAACACTTCCTGACGGATAATTTCAGAGGCGAATGCGCTGCCTCCAGGAGAATCAATCTGAAGAACCACTGCTTTTACGTTGTCGTCTAGACGTGCCTTTCTTAAAAGACGAGCGGTGCTGTCTCCACCTATAGTACCGGCTTTTTGATTACCGTCTAAGATGGTGCCCTTGGCAACTACAATCGCCACTTTATCCATATCTGACTCGATAACCGGCATAGGCGGGTTAACAACTTTAAGATAGGTATTGAACGAAGTGAGGTTAACGCCGTGATTGTTTTCATCTTCACCGACTAACTCAGTAAGCTCCAACCTTACTTCTTCGCGGGTCTTCAATGCGTCTACCCAATTATTCTCAAGCGCATACTGTGCGAAATCGCCGCCTGCCGCTTCAAACTTTGCTAATAAACCTTCAAGGGTCTCGTCAAAGTTTGCTTCATCGATACCGCGAGCTGCTGCTACATCCGCTTTGTATTGTGCCCAGTAACCATCTAACCACTGTTTCTCCGCTTCTTTTGCTTCTTCAGACATATCATTTCGCATGATAGGCTCAACAGCAGATTTATAAGTACCAACCCGGAAGATATGTGTGGTTACTTTTAACTTTTCTAGCATGTCTTTGAAGTACATGCCATAACGGCCGTAGCCTTCAAACATTAACCCGCCCATTGGGTTCAGATAGATGCTATCAGCGTGTGCTGCCAAGTAATATTGGTCTTGGGAAAAGTAATCGCCAATGGCATAAACGGGCTTTTCAGACTCTTTAAATGCGTCAATAGCATTAGCTACGGTGCGCAACTTGTCTAAACCACCGCCGGTAAGACCTTGAAGGTCAAGAACCAAAGCTTTAATACGGCGATCCTTTTGCGCATTTTCAAGCACTTTCACTACATCGCGTACCAATACTTCTGGGTTTTCAGGTTCACTGCCTAGCGATTCTTGTAAGAACTGTTCGAAAGGATCAATGCTTTCTTTTTCTATAACTAGCTTGCCGTTAAGCGTAAGAAACAAAGCACTGTCTTTGTTTACGGTAAACTGTTCATCGTCCTGACCAGTTATTGCGATTATCAATCCAACAAAAATAACAATGAATATCAAATTAAAGAAAAGTTTGCGGGTGAAGTTAAGCACCGTCCACAAGCCAATAAACAAGGATTTAGTCCAATTTCCTTTGGCTGCCATTTTAATCACTACCTTTTTTTGAATTAACTAACCAGAGCAAGATAGATCAGGCATATCTTACTCACGTACTGCATTCTATTATGTTACCTAAATCGAGTAAGATCGCGAACTTAATTGTAATTTTTTGTGAGTGTCTTTGTTTTCGGCGACTTACGATGACTTTTATTCTGCGTTCTTTTTTTCGTCTTGTTCCAGCCACTTTCGAATGAGGGAGGCAATACGTTTGTGACTATCCTCGCTCATCGTCATAAGAAATTTTCCATTCTTTGCTTTATAGCCGGTTTTTCCATGGCCCTTTTTCATTAGTCGTAAAAACGGTGAGGGCTTATTTTCGCGCGATGAAATTTTTTTCATAAAGTGCCGTTCTTATTTCTTAATCACACAAAGTAGGCAAAACAATGAACCACATTTACCAACAAATCGTAGCCCGACTGCAAGTGGCAGATGGCATTCCTTTACTTTTATTACGCTTGTATTTAGCACCAGTGATGATACAGGCTGGCTGGAATAAAGCATCCAGTTTCGACAGTATTGTAGATTGGTTTGGTAACGATGATTATGGGCTTGGTTTACCAATGCCTTTGGTAATGGCGTTCTTAGCTACAGCCGCAGAACTCGTGGGCGGTGTTCTATTGTTATTGGGTGCATTGACGCGCTTGGTGAGTATTCCATTAATGGTAACCATGATAGTCGCTATGATGAGTGTTCACGCTAAGAATGGATGGCTCGCTATTGCTGATGCGTCTTCATGGTTAGCCGACGGTACAATATTACTGAATGAAAGCATTATGGCTGCGCCAGAAAAGCTTGCGGCAGCTAAATCATTGTTACAAGAGCATGGCCATTATGACTGGCTTACATCCAGCGGTAACTTTGTGGTACTTAACAACGGCATCGAATTCGCTGCGACCTATTTTATTATGCTTTTAGTTTTGTTTATCTATGGTGGTGGACGCTTCTTTAGTGTCGATTACTATGTGAATAAAGCCATGCGTTCTAAAAGTAATTAGGGACGCTCCATTTCCTGTACAAAAGGCCGGAATTTTCTGGTCTTTTTCGTTTATGAACCGTAGGATCTAGCAATCAGGTTAGGTAAATTATTGTTGTTGGCACGCTTTTCTCGATTATGAAAATCGAAGCGTGATAACAGCAACGCGAAAAAATAAAGTAGGGACGTAAATGGACGCATTAACATTGTTACTCAACAGAAGTTCTCAGCCTCGATTGGAAGCGCCAGCACCTAGTGGAGATGCCTTAGAGAATATTATGCAGGCTGCACTACGTGCCCCAGATCATGCTTGTCTTACTCCGTGGCGTTTTATCGTGTGCACAGGAAAAGGGCTTGATAAGCTAGGTGCACTCTATGAGCAATCCGCTATTGAAAATGAAAAGTCGCAGAAAGAAATTGAACGTGCCGTGCAGCTTCCTCACCGCGCACCTATGGTTATCGTAGCCATCGCAAAGCATGTGGAACATGAAAAGGTACCGCGTGTTGAGCAGATAGCGTCGGCAAGCTGTGGCGTTATGGCGATGCAAATGGCAGCAGTAGCACAAGGGTTTAACGGCATGTGGCGCACCGGTGGCTACGCACACTGTGAGACGGTAAGAAACGGATTAGGTTTAAGTGAAGAAGACGAGCTGGTAGGTTTCTTATATTTAGGAACACCAGCGTTTGAGCCTGCACCTAAACCGCAAAGAAATAGTAACGACTACTTTGAATTCTGGCAGTAGTTGATACCTATTCGAATAAACTGCCGTATTAGATAGCTAGCGACGGGTAAGAAGGGTCTTATTTTTATAAGTAAGCTAAAATAAGACCCTAACATTTAGCCTAGAAAGATAGGTCTACATTATAACCAGCGAACTTCCTGATATTAATAACGCGATCGCCATCTAGCATCCAGTATTGCCCTTTGATACCTTGCAATACACCAGTAAATGACGGTGTCTTATCTAAGTTTAAAGATTTTATCTTTACCGGATAATCTTCAACAGGGTAATGAATATCATGGATAGGCGTAGTCACTTCTGATACTGCTTGAAGCCCTTTTTCTTGCTTCAGCGCTTCTAGCTCACTTTCAATTTTATCCATTAATTCGGTTTTGACCTGTTCTAAATCAACCTCGTCAGGTTTGCCCTTTAACATTGTTCGCCAATTGGTTTTATCTGCAATGTGATCTTTGCATAACGTTTCAACCAAACCACTGGTAAGCCTGTCAGGAACTCGCAGCATTACGGTAGCTTGCGTAGCTCCTTGATCCATCCACCGCGTAGACACGCCTTCGGTGACTTGACGAGTGATGCCCACTTTTACCGTACCTGTGTTAGCCAAATAAACAAAATGCTCACTAAAGCAATGTTCTTCACCCCACTGAGGTTCTCTGCACGTCCCTTCGTGGTAATGGCACTTTTCTGGCTTAATAATGCAGCTATCGCATTGTGCCAGCGATATCAAACACGGGTAGCAGTATCCTTGGTTGAAGCTTTTTTTGGTTTTGCGGTTGCAGTGAACACAGTTGATTTCACCAGAGTAGGTTACCGTTACTTCCTTGCCGATAAGAGAATTGATATCTACCAACTCATCACCAATTGGAAGCGAGTAGTGCACGGTATTGTTTTCATCGGCGGAGGTACGCATTTTTTTAAGCATACCCGAATATGTTGTTGTCACTTGTTGAAACCTTTTTCTTAAAAACTTTATTTGTAACGCTGTTAGTCGCTTAATTCGCCGCGCAAGTTTTGCGTTAATAGATGGCTTATTTCCTCAAAAGGAAGCCCTTTACTTAATAAGTAGTGCAGTTTCGCGAGGGCAGCCTCGGGCGTCATATCGCTACCCGATAAAACTCCTACTTCTTGTAGGCCATGGCCAGTGGCATAACCACCCATGTTTACGCGACCGCGCATACACTGGGTACAATTCAAAACAGGAATTTCTCTGGCTTTTGCGTATTTTAACTGTGCAATAAGCTCAGGGTTCTGAGGTGCATTGCCCACACCATAACTCAGTAAAATCAGTGCATTCACCGGTTGCTGCAGCGTGTTTTTAATGACCTCTGGCGCAATACCGGGATACAAACTAACCATGCCGATCGGTTGGGCTTTGACGTTCGATACCGTTAAGGTGTTATTTGGTGTCTTCGCTAATTCACCGGCTTTCAGACGAATATTAATGCCAGCTTCTAACAGTGGAGGAAAGTTAGGGGAGTCAAAGGCACTGAATCCATCTGCATCTACTTTGCGGCTGCGGTTGCCACGAAGTAGTCTGTTGTTGAAGAACAGTCCGACTTCGGCAATGGGGAAGTTCGCGGCAACATATAACGCGTTTAGAAGGTTGACTTGACCATCTGAGCGAAGCTCTGCCAGTGGAATTTGAGAACCGGTAACAATGACAGGTTTTGACAAATCCTCAAGCATGAAACTCAACGCCGAGGCGGTGTATGCCATGGTGTCTGTACCGTGCAAAATAATGAAGCCATCGTACTTGTCGTAGTTGTTGGCGATATCATCGGCAATACGCTGCCAGTCAGACGGATCCATGTCTGATGAATCGATAAGATTGTCGTATTCATGCAGTGTAAAAAGGGGCATTTCAGAGCGGTGAAACTCCGGCATCTTTTTCAGTGTGTCTGACAAGAAGCCTGCAGCGGGTACGTAGCCTTGCTTAGACGGCTTCATACCAATAGTTCCACCTGTATAGGCAATGTATATATGTTTGCGCATGAAATGACCTTACCCTTAATTTGGGAATACTTTTCAAAAGGGGATAGCGTAATTTGACGGGCATTCTAACAATACCCACGGGTTTGTCACCCTGAAATACGAAGGCACAAAAAAGCGGTGAAGATCACCGCTTTTATTCTGTATCAACTTTTTAGCAACGTTAGGCTGAGCCCTATGCTGAGGTTCGGTACTACTTAACTTCTTTACCCGCTGCTTGTTGGTCTGCATGGTAGCTCGAGCGGACCATAGGGCCACATGCTGCATGCGTGAAGCCAATTTCTTTTGCGTAGTCACCAAGGGCGTCGAATTCCTTAGGGTGTACGTAGCGCTTAACCGGGTAGTGGTGACGGCTTGGCTGAAGGTATTGACCCAGCGTAAGCATGTCCACATTGTGAGCGCGCAGATCATCAAGTACGCCTTGAATTTCTTCGTTCTCTTCGCCCATACCCATCATCAGACCAGATTTGGTCATCACGTCAGGGTGTTGCGCTTTAAACTTTTTAAGCAAATCTAACGACCATTGGTAATTCGCACCAGGGCGACATTCACGGTATAAACGCGGGATCGTCTCTAAGTTGTGGTTGAACACATCAGGCACGCCGTTTTTGAAAATCTCAAGTGCACGATCCATACGTCCACGAAAATCGGGTACTAATACTTCGATTGTCGTTGTTGGACTGTGTTCGCGAATGGAGTTAATACAATCTACGAAATGCTGAGCGCCACCGTCGCGAAGGTCATCGCGGTCAACAGAAGTAATAACCACATAGCGCAAATTCATTTCTGCAATGGTTTTAGCCAGCTTCTCTGGCTCTTCTGCGCTCGGAGGCAGTGGCTTACCGTGGGCTACGTCACAGAAAGGACAACGACGGGTACAAATATCACCAAGAATCATAAAGGTGGCTGTACCGTGGTTGAAACACTCGGCAAGGTTAGGACAACTCGCTTCTTCACACACAGAGTGAAGGTTGTTTTTGCGAAGTGTCTGTTTGATGTGATCAATTTTCTCGGTAGTACGAGGAAGCTTGATTTTAATCCACTCCGGCTTGCGCAGCATTTCTTCCTTTTCAGTAGGAATAATAGTGACGGGAATGTGTTTTACTTTTTCATCATCACGGAGTTTTATCCCCGCTTGAGGTCGTGCATTACTCATCAAAACCTTCTTTGTATGTTGGCTGTGCAATGGAAAGCGCTTCTAGCAACAAATGCGTTAATTCATTACCAGCGGTCTCAAGCGTAGTTGGACCATTGAGGCGCGCGGTATCGATCATTTCCATACCGGCATAACCGCAAGGATTAATACGCTGAAACGGTGATAAGTCCATATTAACATTTAAAGCTAAGCCATGAAACGAGCAGCCATTACGTATTCTTAAACCTAATGAACAAACTTTCTTCTCATCGACGTATACGCCAGGCGCATCGGGCTTTGGATACGCGGTTACGCCGTATTTTCCAAGTAGTCCGACCACTGCTTCTTCCATAGCAGTGACTAAATGGCGAACACCTAGCTTTCTGCGCTTTATGTTTAGCATCAGATAAATTACTTGTTGGCCTGGACCGTGATAGGTCACTTGGCCACCTCGGTCAACCTGAACAACAGGAATATCACCAGGCATAAGTATGTGTTCAGCTTTGCCTGCTTGTCCTTGCGTAAAGACGGCATCGTGTTCAACAAGCCAAATTTCATCTTGGGTGTTTTGGTCTCGCTCATCGGTGAAGCGTTTCATTGCCTCGAAGATAGGCTCATACGGCTGACGCCCTAACTGACGCACTATAACGCCGTTTGCGTCAGACGCTATCGACTGCTCATTCACTTAAAGTACAACCCTAACCAGCTCTAATTTGGCAAGTTCAGTGTAAATGGTTTCCATGTGCTCTTTACTGGTTACACGCACACTGATAGACACCGAGTGGTAAGTACCTTTACTACTTGGTTTTACGTTAGGCGAGTAATCACCTGGCGCGTGTTGCTGAAGGCAGCTCACTACCTGTTGAGGTAGGTCTTCATGAGCAACGCCCATGACTTTAAACGTTTGGTTTGTTGGAAAATCTAGTAATTCGTCGAAACGGGTATCCATGCGATATCCTTGGTACTTAAAATATCATATAAAAAAACGGCCAGATTGTAACAAATCTGGCCGCTTCACAACTAGCTTTTTAACGTATTCAGTAAAGGTGTTTACTCGTCGTCAAATCCTAGCTGAAGCATAATGTAGTCTTTCATGCGATTAAAGAAGCTGCCTTCTTTTACTTCTTGAAGGGTAACTAGGGGATAACTAGCCACATCTTCACCGTCTAGTTGTAGATAAAGTTTTCCAACAACCTGACCTTTTGCAAGTGGTGCTTCAAGCTTGTCATCAAGTTCGAAGTTAGCTTCTAAATTAGCCGCCTGACCGCGTGGAATAGTAATGGGGGTAGATTGATTAATTCCAAGGTCTACTGTCTCTCTATCACCCATATAGATGCGGTGAGCAACGAAACTATGACCGGCTTGGTATGGCGTAAGTGTCTCGTAAAAACGGAAGCCATACTTAAGTAGCTTTTTGTTTTCAACTTTACGTGCACGTTCGCTATCAGTCCCCATGACTACAGAGATTAGACGCATACCGCCTTGCTCTGCAGAAGTGATTAGGCTGTAGCCCGCATCAGACGTGTGGCCAGTTTTAATGCCATCAACGTTTAAGCTTTTGTCCCACAACAGGCTATTGCGGTTGTATTGCTTAATGCCGTTGTAGGTGAATTCCTTCTCGCTATAAATCTTGTACATTTCTGGCGTTTCTGCGATAAGCGCGCGAGACAGAATCGCCATGTCACGAGGGGTAGTGTAGTGGTCAGGGTCGTGAAGACCGTGAGCATTAACCCAGTGAGAACCACTCATGCCAAGTGATGCCGTGTGTGCATTCATCATGCTGGCAAAAGCAGATTCTGAACCTGCTACGTGTTCTGCCATAGCAACACAGGCGTCGTTACCTGACTGCACAACAATGCCACGTAGTAAGTCACGTACTGAAACTTGTGTACCTACTTCAATAAACATTTTTGACGAGTCAGGGAATTTCTTCGCCCATGCGTTTTCCGAGATAGTCACTTCGTCGTCTAAGCTGATGTTACCGGCCTGTAGTTCTTTGCCAATAACATAAATAGTCATTATTTTCGTTAAGCTCGCAGGAGCAAGCTGCATGTCCGCATTTTTAGATGCAATCACATGACCCGTTTCAAAGTCGGTTAGAAGAAAACCTTCTGCGGCAACTGAAGGAGCAGGCGGAGTGACTACGGCAGCATTTGCTGTGTGTAGTAAAGTGCCTATAACCAAAAAGGCAAATGAAAGTAATGACGGTTTAGCGCGTTGAATTATTCTGAGCATGGTTCTAATTTCTTTGACCGTTTTATCCGTGTGAGTTAAAGCTTACCCTATTGTTGCGATGACCGCGAAACGATGACCGCAAAACATGGCTACCCAATTTTAGCTTTTGTCCAGTTCGTAACCGAATTCTGTTGTTTCACCTACTTATTAGCTGAGGTGACGAGAGATCTTAACGAAAGGCTGCTTATAAGACTAGGTTTTATCAAAAAAGTTTACGTGATTGTAGGTATTAGGCGAAGAAACCGTTATATTGCCTGCTGAATGACACAATGCTGCCACAATGTCGTTGTTTTTATGAGCGTGCGACAACCCAACTAACTACATGGTCTGCGTAATCGCGTAAGCGTTGGGATAGCCATTTTGCTTTAGTTGTTCGAGAACCTCCGCGACGACTGCTTCATCGTGGATAGGGCCTAACTGTAGTTTATAAATGTTATCTGCTACTGGCAGGTGAGCGGGAATTTGATATAACGCCGATAGCACGTTAGAGATAGATTTTGCTTTCTCGGCGTTTGAAAGCGCAGCAACTTGAATATAAATCGCATCACTTACCGCGTTGCTACTTTTCTCACTGCCGCTTGAGTTGGTATTCGCGGTGTTCGAAGAGGGGGCTAATGGCGGGGTGGGTGAAGTTGCTGCCAAGGCCGGTGCGGGTACTACCGCAATACCCAAGTATTCATCGTAAGTAACAGTTGGACTGTTTCCCACCGTCACATTGTTTTGTTCGTCAAAGTGGATAACTTCAAGTTTGACTCGCGCTGTGCCTTTGCTGTGGTAGCCTAGTTTTACTGCGGCTGCATACGACAAATCGATAATTCTATCATCGTGAAAAGGGCCGCGGTCGTTAACGCGGACGATCGCTTGTTTGTTATTTTCCAAGTTAGTAACACGCACGTAAGAGGGCAGTGGCAATGTTTTGTGAGCCGCGCTCATGGCAAACATATTGTACGTTTCGCCATTTGAGGTTAAGTGACCGTGAAACTTCTGGCCATACCAACTGGCGTAGCCGACCTCTTCATAGCCCTTACCACTATCCATTGGCGTGTATTGCTTGCCCAGTACCTTGTAGGGCCTGCTGTTAAACATGCGGTAGGCTTCGTATTTTGGCACAGCATCAAGTGTTTCTGGTTTCTTGGCAACGTGCTTAGGCGCTGAGTCTTGCTTTTGAGTATAGCGACCAGATTGTGTAGGTGCACTTTGGCATCCCACTAATGCCAAAACTATAAAAACAGCTGAGCCATAGCGAAAGAACTGTCCGTTTGCCAGATTCTGGTTAACAAGACCCGCATTAACTAAACCCGCTTTTACAAAATCAAGTACCGAAAAAAGGCGCTGCAACATACAAGTTATCTAGACATTAAACGTTTCTGAGTGGCAATGGCCATAAGAATGCCAAAACCTGCCATTAAAGTCACCATAGATGTTCCTCCAAAGCTCACTAGAGGAAGGGGAACACCCACCACGGGAAGTAATCCGGACACCATGCCCATGTTTACAAATACATAAACAAAAAAGGTAAGGGTAATACTGCCACCAAGCAATTTTGCATAGGCGTCTTGTGCCCGGCTAGAAATTATAAGGCCGCGCATAATTATAAAAATGTATATTGCCATTAAACACATTACACCGGTAAGACCAAACTCTTCACTGAATACTGAAAAGATAAAATCGGTGTGACGTTCGGGTAAAAACTCGAGTTGTGACTGCGTACCCTGTAACCAGCCTTTGCCGTCTACACCACCGGAACCAATGGCAATTTTAGATTGGATTATGTGGTAGCCAGAACCTAGCGGGTCGCTTTCCGGGTTCAAAAAAGTAAGAACCCGCTGCTTTTGGTAATCCTTCATTAAAAAGAACCACATCACAGGCGCAAACGCGCCAATGAGGCCGCCCACTACTGAAATAAGACGCCAGCTCATACCTGCCAGGAATATGGCAAAGATACCTGAACTGGCGATGAGTAACGAGGTCCCTAAATCAGGCTGCTTTGCAATGAGAATGGTGGGCACGACCACCAAACCAAACCCAACGATAATGTGGGTCGTGCGTGGCGGCATAGTGAATTTACTGATATACCATGCAACCATCATAGGCACGGCAAGCTTCATCAGTTCAGAGGGCTGAAAACGGATAAAGCCCAGGTCTAGCCAGCGCTGTGCGCCTTTGCCCATATCACCAAATAATAAAACGGCAATTAGCATGAGCAGGCCTGCACCATAGGCATAGGTTGAGAAAAACCTAAACACGCCCAAAGGGGCTTGGGCTAATCCGAACATAACGATAAAGCTAAATCCCAGCCTGATAAACTGGCGCTCCATTTGCTCCATATCCTGACCTGACGCCGAGTACAGAGTAAATAGCCCAACACAACTTAGCACGAGTAGCCCGACTAACAGCCAGCCATCGATATGAATGCGCTGAAGAAAACTTACTTTATTAGGGTTTATGGTGGTTCTCTTCACTAGTTTGTCCCTAATTCATTGTCAGTGTTTGCCGAGTCAGCTTCGGCAGTTTCAAAAACTCGGTCTCTGAAATAGAAATCCATGATTTGACGGGCGACAGGTGCTGCGTTCTTACTACCACCGCCTACGTTTTCAAGGACCACGGTTACCGATATCTCTGGATCATTGAAAGGGGCAAAGCCAACATACATGGCATTGTCTCGAAGACGCTCATCAATTTTAGTAGCGTCATATTTTTCATTTTGGCCAACGGTAAACAACTGCGCTGTTCCTGTCTTACCCGCAGAGTCGTAAGGGGTATCTGCAAATGCATGACGCGCGCCGCCTTCTTCGCCACTCACAACATCGCGCATGGCGTTTAACACCACATCCAAATTGTTACGGTTCTTAATCTCTATAGGCCGCAGCGACTTAAGCGGGATAAGGTCGACAGAACTATCGGTGTTCATATAACCGCGAATGATTTGTGGAATATAGCGTTCGCCAGCATTGATCAGCGTGTTAACCGATGTATTTAACTGTACCGGCGTGGTAGTCCAATAGCTCTGTCCTATACCAACGGGGATGGTGTCACCAATATACCAAGGTTGATTAAAGCGAGCGCGTTTCCAGCCTCGGCTAGGCATGTTGGCATCTGATTCTTCATAAAGATCGATACCCGTGAAATCTCCGAATCCGAATTCGTACATAGATTCACTGATTTTATCGATACCCAATTTATACGCTAGCTCGTAATAATAAGTATCGCACGACACTTCTATTGCTTTTGATACGTTAACTTTGCCATGTCCCCATCGACGCCAATCGCGCCACACGTGCGACACATTTGGCAATTGATAGCGACCTGTATCGTTAATGGTGTAGTCTTTGGTGATAATGCCTTCTTCTAGTCCAACAAAACCAAGGTGCGGTTTAATGGTAGAAGCGGGAGGGTATTGTCCTTGTGTCGCTCTGTTAATTAGCGGGCGGTCTGGCGAATTCAGTAGCGCAGAGTAATTCTTGCTGCTGATACCGTGCACGAATAAATTGGGGTCGTAACTAGGGTTAGAATATAGTGCCAGTACGCCACCTGTTTTAACATCGGTAACCACTACAGCGCCGCGCATGCCTTCTATTATTCGCTGGGCTTCCAACTGAAGCTCTAAATCCAGGTTAAGTACGATATCTTTGCCCGGTGTTGGTGGCTCAACACTGAGTACACGAATAATTCGGCCTTGGTTGTTTACTTCGACCTGCTGATAACCCACTTTTCCATGAAGCAGCTCTTCGTGATATTTCTCTATGCCTAGCTTACCGATATCGTGGGTTGCGGCGTAATTATCTTCTTGGCCTGCTTCAACGAGTTTTTGTAAGTCTCGCTTGTTAATGCGTGCAACATAACCCAGTGCATGGGTAAGCGTTTCTTTATAAGGGTAATGACGAGCTAAACGCGCTTCAATTTGAACACCCGGAAACTTGTGTTTGCTGGCAGAGAACAGAGCAACTTCTTCTTCGCTTAGCTGAGTGCGAAGCGCAACGGGTTTAAATCTCCGCGTTCCTTTTAGCGTAGATTGAAAGCGTTCAATTTCATCGCTGGTGATGCTCATTAATTCGGTCAGATCTGCAAGGGTTTGTTCAATATCATCCACTTGCTCTGGAATAACTTCCAAACTGAAAACCGGACGGTTCTCGGCTAAAAGCACGCCGTTACGGTCATAAATGAGACCGCGGTTAGGCGCTACGGGCAGCACTTTAATTCGGTTACCGTTAGACCGGGTTTGATAATCTTCAAATTGGGTGACCTGCAAAGAATAGAGGTTGTTAAGTACAATGCCCAACATGGCCACAACAATAATAAAAGCAATGGTCGCTCGGCGCGCGAACAAGTTCGCTTCAGCGGAGTGGTCCCGTATTGCTTGACGTTTTCGTTGCATTGACTTCCTTTGCATTAATAAAGCGACCAATTACTCACGGTGATAAGGGTGATTTTGCGTCACCGACCACGCGCGGTATAAGCTTTCTGTAAGAATGATCCTAACAAGTGGATGGGGTAGAGTTAAGGCTGATAAGGACCACTTTTGTTCCGACGCAGCAATACATTCTGGTGCTAACCCTTCTGGACCACCAATAAGCAGGCTTACGTCGCGCCCGTCCATTTTCCAATTGTCGAGTTGTTTAGCAAGCGTGGGAGTGTCCCAGGGTTTACCTGTTACTTCTAACGTAACAATGCGATTTCCTTTGGGAATAGCGGCTAGCATTTGCTCGCCTTCTTTTTCCAAAATGCGCTTAATATCCGCGTTTTTGCCTCGCTTTCCGGCGGGTATTTCAGTAAAGGACACTGGCATGTCGCTAGGGAAACGACGAATAAACTCATCCACGCCTGTACTTACCCAGCTTGGCATTTTTGTTCCGACCGCGACGATTTGTATACGCACTTCTTTTACCCTTACCGCAGGAATTAGTATTTCACTTATACAATAAAGGCCATACGCATTTGAGTATGGCCTTTATTGACCGTGTTACTGCATGTTTATAGCAAGCATTTACGCCACTACGACCACAGTTTCTCTAGCTGGTAGAAATCACGGGTTTCATCTTGCATAACGTGCAAAATAACATCACCAAAATCAACCAGAACCCATTCGCCGGTTTCCTTACCTTCCACACTTCCAGGTGCGTGGCCCGCTTTCTTCGCTTCTACCATGACATTTTCTGCAATAGATGAAACGTGGCGCTTTGAGTTACCTGAACAAATGATCATGGTATCTGTAATACTTGATTTGCCGCGAACGTCTAGTTCAATAACATCACGGCCTTTCATATCGTCAATTTTGTCTTTAACAAACTGTTTGAGCTGTTGACTCTTCAAGAGTTTTCCTCACTTACTTAACTTTTATATAACTGATGTTCGTTTATGTAATCTAAAACGCTTTCTTCTAACCATAAGTTAGATAGGTCAGCATTTGAACTGTTTGGCGTACCCGATTTCTCGGACGTGGCAGCACTTGCTAGTACGTCACGAATTTCAGTAGATGAAACATTAAAAAGCGGTGTGTTGGTTAACACTACATGGCCTGCAGGCTTTGCGTGAATAACATTTTTATCGTTAGTCACATGACAATCTAACCAAGCTTGTATTGCGGGAGGAGGCGAAAATCTCTCATCGTCTCTGCGCATAACCACTAAGTGACAATAATCGAGCAGGTGTTCCCACTCGTACCATTTGTCCAGATTATACAGTGAATCTGCGCCAATGAAAAAACAGATTGTGTCATCGCTTTTCTCTTTAAGTGCACGCAGTGTTTTAACTGTATAAGAGGGGGACGGAAGCGTCAGTTCAATTAACTCTGGAATAAGTCTGTCATTGTTTTGGGCGCAAAGTTCAATCATTTTTACCCGATGGATTTCTGACACACCTACTGACTTATGCGGCGCTAATTTACAAGGCATGAGATGAACGTGGTTTACGCCAATTTCATCTGCCGCTTTTAGTGCCGCACCAATATGGCCTTTATGCGGCGGATTAAACGTACCACCAAAAATGGCTTTCACCGTTGAATTTGCTCGAGAAGCGCCGGAAAGACTCACTTAGACTTGCCCATTATGCCTGTAACAGAGGAATGTCGCGAAGGTCCATACCCATGAACATCATGCACAAGTGACACATTTCGACGTAAGGGCGGGCAATGACATTTTGTTTGAATGCGTGATCTGACTGAGTCAACGCTTTTTGGATGTCTTCTAGCTGCGCGACGCTCAGACGATTCAAGGCACTTTGATAAAAACCTTGTCTATTACGCCAAATACCGAATTTTTGCCACTGAATGGGGGCGCCGCTTTGCTGCGCTAGTTTTAGTTTCCATAACTGCTCCCACTCTCGAATCAGCGCCCAAATAATGATGTTAGGCTCCAGACCCTCACTCTCTAATCGATATAGCATTTTTATGCAGCGGGTACTGTCGCCGTTAAGCATAACGTCAACCAGTTGAAACACGTTGAAGCGCGACTGATCGACCATCGCCTTTTCAATTTGTTCGTCTGAAATAGACTGGTGTGGATAGAGTAGGGCGAGCTTGTCAATTTCTTGCTTAGCAGCAAGCATGTTGCCTTCGCAGAAATCAGCAATCATCTTAGCACCCGATGCTGATACGGAGAGTTGGTGAGCATTTAACTGCTGGTTTAGCCATGCATTGAGCTGCTTGCCTTCCAGCGGGTAACACAATACCGACGCGCCCATATCATCAAGCACTTTAAACCATTTGCCGCGCTGCACGTCTTTGCCAATTTTGGGGCCGTGAACCAGCAACAAAATATCGGGGTTTAATGATGCCGCGACTTCTTGCAGCATTTTACTGCCTTCAGTGCCCGGTTTTCCCGTAGGTAGCTCTAATTCAATAAACTGTTGGCTTGAGAAAAGCGACATGCTTTGTGTGGCTTCAATCAACTGATTCCAGTTAAAGCCCGTTTCAGCGACTAGTACTGTACGCTCTTCAAAGCCATTGGCTTTTGCTTTAGCGCGTATTTGCTCAATGACATCAAACTTCTGCTGGGGTTCATCTCCAAACACCAGATAGCACGGGCGAAGTGCCTTGGTGATATCTTGGCTAAATTGGTTTGGATAAATCTGCATGAAAAATTCTGATGTTTACTGACTAATGGAAGTCGATGCATTTGGTGCAGCGGCTGCCTGACTGGAAAGGCGTCTGATCATGATATCAGCGGCTTCATCGCGCATTTCACTTAGCATCAATTCAAGTTCGCGAGACTTTGCCAACACTTGGTCAGGGTCGTCTTGATAGTCACGTACTACTTCAAATTGCACCATTACCGCTTCCTTACCAGGAAACTGCACGCGGTAACGCACAACATAAATCAGTTCATATTCAGCAACTTGACCCGAAGGGTAAACCGACAGCAGCTGACGTTCTAATTTTTCTGGAAGCAAATAGATGTTTATGTTTTGGTTAGAGCGCGATGTTTTATCTACGCTAACACTGGATAAACCGTAAACGTTTAAGCGTTTATCAAGCGCACGCGCTAACGGCGCGTGTGCTCGGGCACTTTCAATAGCAACGGTGTTTATGTCGTCAGGTAGGCTAGGGCTACTTCGCAAATGAAAGCCACAGCCAGTAACCAATACGGTTCCCAACACAGCGACTGCGAATTGTAAGTGCTTTTTCATCAGTATCTGACCTAGTTAGCTACAATGTTTACAAGCTTGCCAGGCACAACAATCACTTTACGAATGGTTTTACCTTCGATGAATTGCTGAACGTTAGGCTGTTCTTTCGCAGATGCTTCAATGCTCTCTTTGCTAGCATCAGCAGCAATTGTCATCTTAGCGCGAACCTTGCCGTTAACCTGAACAATGATAAGCTTCTCGTCTTCAACCAATGCGGCTTTATCAGCCTGTGGCCATGGCGCTAAATCGATATCTTCACTGTGACCCAACACTTTCCATAGCTCGTGAGCGATGTGCGGCGTAATAGGGTTTAGAAGCAACAAGATAGATTCACAGGCTTCGCGCATAATTGCGATGTCCTGCGCGTTGTCTTGTGGCGCTTTTTGAAGGTGGTTTAACAATTCCATCACCGCTGCAACCGCAGTATTAAAGGTTTGACGACGGCCTAAGTCATCAGACACCTTTTCAATGGTCTTATGTACTTCACGGCGAAGAGCCTGTTGGTCTTTCGACAGTGCCTTAACATCAATCGCTTCTGGCGTGCCTTTTTCAACGTGTTCGGTCACTAATTTCCAGATACGACGTAAGAAACGGTTTGCGCCTTCAACACCAGAGTCTACCCACTCAAGGGTTTGCTCCGGTGGCGCAGCAAACATGGTAAATAAACGCACTGTATCGGCACCGTATTGGTCAATAACTTCTTGCGGGTCGATACCGTTATTCTTCGACTTAGACATTTTCGTCATACCGCCGTGAATAACTTCTTCACCGTCAGCGGTTAGCCATGCTTTAACAATACGGCCTTTATCGTCTTTTTCAGTGCTTACTTCGGTAGGCGAGAACCAGGTTTTCTTACCCGACGCGTCTTCACGATAGTAAGAGTCGGCTAATACCATGCCTTGACACAGCAAACGCTTGAACGGCTCATCAGAGTTTACCAAGCCTTCATCGCGTAACAACTTGTGGAAGAAACGCGAGTAAAGTAAGTGCAAGATAGCGTGCTCGATACCACCAATGTACTGATCTACTGGTAACCAGTAGTTAGCTGATGTTGGATCAAGCATGGCGTCGTTGTTAGTAGCACAGGTATAGCGCGCGTAGTACCACGATGACTCCATAAAGGTGTCGAAGGTATCCGTTTCACGTAACGCGGCTTCGCCATTGTATGTGGTTTTTGCCCACTCAGGGTCAGCTTTAATTGGCGAGGTTACGCCATTCATTTCTACGTCTTCAGGCAAAACAACCGGTAGTTGATCAGCAGGAACCGGAACAGATTCACCGTTTTCCAAATTTAGCATTGGAATAGGTGCGCCCCAGTAGCGCTGACGGCTTACGCCCCAGTCACGAAGACGGTAATTTACTTTGCGCTTTCCACAGCCTTTGCTTTCAAGTTCATCAGCAATACCATTAAATGCGGCATCGAACTCAAGACCGTCGAACTTAGCTGAATTGATCAAGCTACCTTTTTCAGTAAATGCAGAGGCGGTAAGGTCGCACTTGTCTTCATCACCTGCGTTTGGCGCAATGACTTGTTGAATAGGTAGGTTGTATGTAGTCGCAAATTCCCAATCGCGCTGGTCGTGGCCAGGAACGGCCATTACCGCGCCTGAACCGTAGTCCATCAACACGAAGTTAGCGACCCAAATTGGAAGCTTTTCACCGGTTAGTGGGTGAACAACCTCAAAGCCCGTGGCGAAACCTTTCTTCTCCATGGTTGCTAATTCAGCTTCAGCAACTTTGGTGTTTTTACATTCGTCGATAAAGGCCGCTAAATCTGGGTTCGATTTTGCTGCGAATTCGGCAAGAGGGTGCTGCGCAGCCACTGCAACGTAAGTAACGCCGTAGAAGGTATCTGGACGCGTGGTATATACCGTCAAATCGACAATGTCGTTAACCGCTGACGCTAAATCGAAGGTAATTTCAACACCTTCAGAGCGGCCAATCCAGTTTGCCTGCATTGCGCGTACTTGGTCTGGCCATTCTTCAAGCTGTTCTAAGTCTTGTAAAAGTTCTTCGGCGTAGTCAGTAATTTTAATAAACCACTGAGGGATCTCTTTTTGCTCAACCAGCGCACCAGAGCGCCATCCGCGACCGTCGATTACCTGCTCATTAGCCAAAACAGTTTGGTCTACAGGGTCCCAGTTCACAGTAGAGTTTTTCTTGTAAACAAGACCTTTTTCGTAAAGGCGTGTGAAGAACCACTGTTCCCAGCGATAGTAATCTGATTTACATGTGGTTACTTCGCGATCCCAGTCGTAACCGAAACCCAACGAGCGAAGTTGGTTTTTCATGTAATCAATATTTGAGTATGTCCATTTCGCAGGTGCAGTGTTGTTGTTAATTGCTGCATTTTCAGCCGGAAGACCAAAAGCATCCCAACCCATAGGCTGCAATACATTTTTACCCTGCATGCGCTGGAAACGGCTGATCACGTCACCAATGGTGTAGTTGCGCACGTGGCCCATGTGAAGTCGGCCACTAGGGTATGGGAACATAGACAGGCAGTAGAACTTTTCTTTTTCTACGTCGTCATTTGCTTTAAACGATTGGTTTTCTTCCCAGTATTGCTGAACGCGTTGTTCAATGTCTTTCGGATTGTACTGATTATCGGCCATGAAACTTAGGCTTCCGCATTAAAAGTTAAAACGTTTATGGGGCGGCATAAGGCGAGTTTGTAGCAACGCCAACTAACCGCGCGTGGGATTCACCCACTTAACATACATATAGCCCAATAGAATAACCCAGCGCTAAGCCATGCCTCAATAGCTTAACACCGAACTTGGCAATATTTATTGTTGCTTGCTTGAAAAGTGAGCATTAATGACACAGTTTACGCCGATTGAACACCAGAACTCGCCCCATTTGCTCATCTTACTTTGTCTTGGCGCCATCTTATCTTGTCGATAAACAGGCCTCGGTGTCACATCTAATTATTGTCACTAAACGCGGTTAGCGCATTTAGTTGTTGCGCCTGCACTTTGTCGACTACTCGAACTAAATTGGCGGCGTCTTCGTTAGATGCTTTTTGGCCATTAAAGTGAATATTACCTGAGGCGTGGTAGGTAAGGGTGACTTTAGTTTTCGGTATGCGACCGTCTTGTGTATTTGCATCCGGTGATGTGCTCGATGCTATTGTGCTGAATTCCCATGTCAGTGCACCTGACATACCCATCTCTTGAAGCGGCCCTAAGCCACCTGTCATCACCACTTTTTTGTTCGGTTCAACATAGCTTACCTGCATATGCGCTGCACTCGCCGTGTCAGTCGTCTCACAGAAACAGCCCCCAGCCTGCTCATCTATGCGCAAAGCACCTTTCCACCATGTGTGGTCTTTCGGCCACCACATATCCACATGTTGAATAAAATGAGAGTACACGACTTCAACTGGCGCATAGCTTTCACTCTCATTGGTGATAGAAAACCCTGAGTTATCTGCATAGTTTACGTTAGCGATACTCATTGAAGAAAATGCCGTACCCAGAAAGGTAGCAAGGAAAGCGGAGGTGAGCAGAAGGGGTGAGCGAGTTTTCAATTTTTTTGTCATTGTTATTACCCTGTTTTTGTTCATTGGTTATTGCGCGCGAAACCTGGTCTCGTCGCCAAAACGAATTTCGGTTCTTGTGTTTTCTAAGGTAATTGAAAGCAGCTTGCGTTGCTACCTACTTTAAAGCCTTACTGTTACAGGATTCTTCAGAGCTTTGTCTTGACCACATTGTCCTTACGGCTCAGACCTTGGCGCGCTTTTCTTAACGCTGTGATTTTAATGCTCTGATCCAAATTATGCGGCAGAAATAAATGCAGCGGTTAAATTGAAGTAAGTTCTTTCGTACTTAACTCCTTTTCGGCTTTTATTAGATGCTACACCTTGTGTCGCAAGGTATCAGTTCTAATGAAGACCACAAAAAGCTCGTAGTGCTTGCCAATTCCTCTCTAAAATCATGAAGGTGGTTGTTTGTTGTGCAATTAGCGATGCAAAGCTGCCTTATTCAGGATAAGCGTTTGACACTAATGTTAATTAGGGTTTCACTTAAGTAAAGAAACAAAGATAGAACAGACATGTCTGTAGACAGTAAATTATATGCGTTAGATGTAGACGCGCTTTCACCTACCATAAATCGCCGAGCTATAAACAGTGCCTTAAAAGATGATGAAGCGCTAAATGCGACCTTCATTGGGCAAGAGCGTGCGCGTGAAGCACTTACGTTTGGGTTAGGTATTAACACCAAAGGCTACAATCTTTACGTGATGGGTGAGCCCGCTACGGGGCGCTTCACTCTAGTGAAGGATTACATTGAACGCCAAGTTGCCCAGCTACCGGCGCCTGATGATTGTTGTTATATCAACAATTTTGACGAAGAGCGCGAACCTGTTGCGCTAAAATTTCCTCCCGGAGGTGGAAAAGCATTCCACAAGGACATGGCTGCGCTTATAGACGATGTCTTAGACTCACTGCCCATTGCTTTTGATAACCCGGGATATCAGCGCCGTCGCGCGTCAATTTCCAGAGAATTCGAGCAAAAGTACGATGCGGCTATCGATGCGGTAGAGCGTTACGCACAAGCGAATGATGTTGCGCTTTACGAAGAGGGTGGCTCTATTACGTTTTCACCTATCGTTAACGGCAAGCCAATAAGTGACACAGAGTTTGCGTCATTAACTGACGCACAACGGGAAGGGTTTTATACTCTTATTGACGAGCTAGAAAATAGGTTAAGCGAAGGCCTGTTAAGCCTGCCTACGTGGAAACGCGAAAACTCTGAGCGTCTTCGTGAGCTTGACAAAAAGACCGCAGAGCAGGGAATTAAGCCGCTGCTAAAAGTGCTTGAGCACAAATACGCGTCTGAGCTAGGGGTAATGAAGTACCTCAAGCAGCTTAAAACTGCATTGGTCAACGCTATCTTAGTCATTCACAGTGAAGAGCAGAAAGAAGAGAAGAGTGATGACTTCGACAAGAAGATATTTTTAGAAGAGCAATTTCTTCCTAACGTTTTGGTGTCGAATAAACTCGATGACGCAGCCCCTGTTATTTATGAGCCGAACCCTACTTATCAAAATTTGTTTGGCAAAATAGAGTACACCAACATTCACGGCAGCGTGTTTACAAACTATCGCATGATTCAGCCCGGTGCGCTCCATCGTGCAAATGGCGGTTATTTGTTGTTGGATGTCGACCAACTTATTGAACAACCTTTCGTGTGGGATACTCTTAAGCTTGCCATCAAGTCGCAGCGCTTGCGCATGGACTTACCCCAGCAAGATGTGGGTATGGTGAACAACATTACGCTCAATCCACAGCCCATCGACTTAAATGTGAAAATCGTTCTGTTAGGCTCGCGTGATCTATACTACACGCTGCAAGATTACGATGACGAGTTTGATGAACTGTTTAGAGTGTTGGTGGATTTTGATTTGGAAATTCCCGTCACCAGACAGGCGCTTTTTGATTTCGTGGGCAAAGTACGTGCGCATCTTATTCAGTTAGGACTTAAAGGCATTACCGCTAACGCGATGTGCAGGCTAGTTGAGTACTCGTTAAGAATGGCTGAACATAAAGAAAAGCTATCTGCGCACTTCGCTGAAGTTATTGAGCTAGTTAATGAAGCCTATTATTTCTGTCAGAAATCTAATGCCGACACACTAGAACTCGATCATTTAAAAACCGCATTAAGTGCCAAGAAGCGTCGCACCGGCCGCGTCAGTCAAACACTATTAAACGATATTAAAGAAGGGCACGTGCTAATTGCCACTGAAGGAAAAGCGGTAGGCAAAGTAAACGGGTTAACGGTATTGGATATTGGTGACACTGCATTTGGTACGCCTGCACGCATTACGTCTACTGTATTTGCCGGCGCAAGTGGTGTAGTTGATATTGAGCGTGAGGTAGAGCTTGGACAGCCTATTCACTCAAAAGGCGTCATGTTGTTAAACGGCTACTTGGGCAACAAGTATGCCCAACATTTCCCGTTAACCCTATCGGCAAATATAGCGCTAGAGCAGTCATACGGACATATTGATGGCGATAGTGCATCCCTTGGTGAACTGGTTGCGCTTATCTCTGCGTTGACTGAAATCCCTTGCTTACAAACCTTGGCTATCACGGGTTCCATAAACCAGTATGGTGAAGTGCAAGCGGTTGGCGGTGTGAACGAAAAGATAGAAGGCTTTTTCGACTTGTGTCAACACCGTGGCCTCACCGGCACGCAAGGCGTGATTATTCCTAAATCAAATGCGATTAATTTGGTATTAGACGCCACTGTTATCGATGCTGTGAAAAAAGGGCTGTTCCATATTTACACTGTAGAGACCGTTGATGACGCGCTATCTATTTTGATGGAACAGGAAGCGGGTAAAATAAGCAGTAAAGGTCGTTACCCCAAAAATTCAATCAATTACCATGCCGTAAACCGTCTATACAATATTGCGCTTATTGTTAATGGTGGCGATGGCGAATAGATAAAAACGAAGCGCGTACTTGCAGTGTCGAGACGCGCTTCTTGATTTTTGCATTAATCTTGATTGATGCGCTAATAAAGAAGCGTTTTTTCAGTAGAACGTGCACACAGCCATTCAATGTTAAACGCAAATACCAGAGCGCGCTAATTGCGGGTGCTGATGACCAGAGTCTCTGAAATTTTATCTTGGATAGCTTGTCGGTTAGGATCCCAGTAAATTTGCACAAATCCTAACAAGCCAGTTGCTAAACCCGCACCATAACCGCCATAACGGCCAAAGCTCTCCCATAGCGACAGTCCAGAACCATCGAGTTTGAGTACTTGTATGTTTAGCAGTCGTTTACCTGGAGTTTTTCCGTTAAACCAAGCGGTAAACACGCTGTAATAAAGCGCGGCCCAACCAAAGCCTAAGCCAAGCTCAGTAATTAAACCTTTAATCCATGCGACAATGCTGTAAGTGTTTGCTGAGGGCTCTGAAGTTGCGTCATCGAAATCTGCTAGGTCACTTTCCATACCTTCAGCTTCCTGTAGGCCATCTTCATGCACACCTTTATTTTGAGCTTCCTCATTTACTCCAATATCATCGTTCGCACCATTTTTCTCACCTGAGCGACTAGGCGAGTCGATCACGTTGCTGACAGTTGCATCGTCACGAAAGTAATTAGCCTCATTGGCAGCATCTAACGTAAGTAACACTGTCCAAAAGAGCATGAACGCTCCACCTATTCGAAGAAATGAACGCGTAGTTTTTTTATGGCACTGATTGGCTAGGTCATGGTTGGCTAAGTTGCGGCTAGCTTTATAAAACGTCACTGTAGCAATAATCGCCAAAAACAGTGCATCCAGTGAGCTCAAAATGGCGACAAATAGTAGGTCAACACACTGAGCCAACCCTCGTTGAAAAGGTGTAGCCAGACGCTTGCCTAACAGTGAGTTAGCTACGCCAAACGCATAGGGCGTGACTATATCCTTTGTTTCAACGGTTTCTAATTTATCTGCAGTATTATTTTCGACATCACTACTAAGAGGTGGCGTATCAATATGTTGATGAGGGTGAGACATTTGCCGTCCACTGTGCTTAACCTAATTCCATAACACTACTTTACACAGTAAGGCGTATTATTTTAACTCTTTTATCTGAAGGGTAAGCACCTCACAAATACGCATGCAAGATACAGTGTAATCTCTTCAATAGTCGGAATATTTTTCTTTTTAGCAAATAGATAATTTAAGTGTATTTCACTTAAGTTATTGATTTATATGCGCGGCATTGGGTTTGCATCAGAGATTATCGAATGAATAACAATGATGCCTTTAAGGAGGTTACGATGTTTAACTCAAAACGAACGATTACAGCAACTCTGGTTTCATTCGCTATGATGGGCTCATCTGCAATGGCACAAGCTAATGTTGACGAGATGAAAACTGCGCAAATGCAAGCAGCTTCAGCGTCAGTTCAACCTGAGTCCAGAACATCTGAGTCTGGTGATACGTGGATTACGTTGACCGGTGAGGTGTCTGCTGTAGATTCAAAATTCTTTACGTTAGATTACGGTGACGGGAATATCTTCGTTGAGTTAAGAGACACCGACCTTGACAGTAATGCCTATGCAAAAATGAAAGGCGAAGAAGTCATGGTAACGGCGCGTCTTGATGATGGCATGTTTTCGAGCGAAAGGTTAGTTGCTCAGAGTGTGATTGTCGATGGTATGGATACTGTTTATTTAGCTGAGTCAGTTAAAAAGGCTTCGGCAGATCTTTATTTAAGTACAGCAAGTAACATTGAGTTTGACGATGAAGAAATGGTTCTTGTAGGTACCGTTAAATCAATTGGCAAAGAAGCGTTACAAATTGACGTGGGCGATACCACCCTCACGGTAGAGCTTGATGAGTTAGAGGACGCACCCGTGGATGCGGATGGTTACCTCACGCTAATGAAAGGCGAGCGCGTACGCATCACTGGCGAACTAGAAGACGATTTCTTTAATCGTTTCACCGTAGAAGCTGATACGCTAATTAAAATGAAAAGCTAACTATTAACAATAGATAACGCTTTAAATAAACCGCCGAAAGGCGGTTTTTTTTGATTAAAGCATTAATGCACTTAATCACTACTTTGGAGGCATGCGCAGCCCGCCGTCTAAGCGGATTGTCTCACCATTTAGGTAGCTATTGTTCGCCATATGGATAACTAACTTAGCAAATTCTTCTGGTAGCCCAAGGCGCTTAGGAAACTGAACGTTAGCAGAAAGGGCGTCTTGCACTTTTTCTGGCATAGCAAGTAGCATTGGCGTGCCCATTACACCCGGTGCAATAGTGTTAACACGAATACCCAACGGGGCTAAGTCTCGAGCCATTGGAAGGGTTAGGCCGATAATACCACCTTTACTCGCGGCATAAGCGGTTTGCCCTATTTGACCTTCGTAGCCAGCAACTGAAGCAGTGTTTACGATAAGACCGCGTTCGCCTTCCTCGTTAACTGGCGATTGCTTTGCCATTGTCGCTGCAACTAAGCGAGAAACATTAAAGCTTCCTACTAAGTTTATATCGATAGTTTTCTGGAAGTCACCCAACGTCGCCGGATTGCCTTCTTTGTCGAGCAGTCGCTTAGCTGGGGCAATGCCTGCACAATTAACCACTAAAGAAATGGCGCCAAACCTTTCGGTTGTCGCGTCTATAGCTGCTTGAACAGAAGCTTCATCGCGTACATCGACTTTGGTGAAAAGTGTGTTGTTATTGCCTAATTCTTCTACACGCTGTGCGCCAAGCTCTTCATTTAAGTCAAAAAGGCTGACGTTAGCACCTGCATCTCGAAGTGCGATAGCAGTGGCGTGACCAAGTCCGGAGCAACCGCCAGTAACAATGGCAGTAAGATTATTTAGCGTCATAGATTTCCCTTAAACCCTAGTTTTTCACTATTATTAACGTGATGTTAACGGGAAGTAAGAAGAAAAACTACGGTGCCGACGGGGATCGGCACCTTATATTCAGCTATTTTGGCAACTGAATTTTACAGTCTTCGCTTTGACGGTAGATAATTAGCGTGTGGCCGATTACCTGTAGCTTAACTGAGTTTGTTTCACGAACAATGGCATCCATGATTAGCGCTTTTTCTTCGCGATCGTCTGTTGGCACCTTAACTTTAATTAATTCGTGATGGCTAAGGGCGTTGTCAATTTCGGCAACCACACCTTCTGTCAGGCCGTTCCCACCTAGCTGCACAACAGGTTTTAAAGGGTGTGCAAGGCCTTTTAGGAATTGTTTCTGTTTATTTGAAAGTTTCATGAAGTAATATTTCTTACAATTAATCTGTTAGTTTATGCTTGAAATAACGTATTCTAACGCCATCTTCTCTACAATCCTAATGACATTGTATTGGAATGACAAAAAAGAAACACTCCGCCAGCAGTAAGCGCTGGCTACAAGAACACGTTAACGACCATTATGTGCAAAAAGCAAATAAGGAAGGTTGGCGCTCGCGAGCTATCTATAAACTGGAAGAAATTCAGAAAAAAGATAAGCTTATTAAACTAGGAATGACACTTGTAGACCTTGGTGCTGCACCGGGGGGCTGGTCACAGCTAGCCGCACAGCTCGTTGGCGACAATGGTCAAGTTATCGCGTGCGATATTTTGCCCATGGACCCAATCGTGGGCGTAGACTTTTTACAAGGTGATTTCAGAGAGGACGCTGTTCTCGACGCACTATTGAACAGAATCGGTGGGAACACCGTAGATATTGTGTTGTCTGATATGGCACCGAACCTTGCAGGTAACGCGTCGGTTGACCAATCTCGCTCTATGTACCTTTGCGAACTAGCGCTTGATATGTGTCACCAAGTGTTAAAGCCTGGTGGTTCGTTTGTCATAAAGGTGTTCCAAGGTGAGGGGTTTGTTGAGTTCATGAACGCACTTAAACAATCTTTCACAACCATAAAGACGCGTAAGCCTGACTCGTCCAGATCACGTTCGCGAGAGGTGTATTTGGTGGCTTGTGGGTATAAAGTGTAGTACGCTTTGAGATAAGCGGTTTTCGTTGCGAGTTGTGTCGTTTATTCAATAAACAACTTGTTGAATATACAAGCAATTCGGGTTTATAGAGGTTAGTAGCATTGAGCGATATGGCAAAAAATTTAATCTTATGGTTAGTCATCGCCGTTGTTTTAATGTCGGTTTTCCAGAGCTTTTCACCGAGTGAATCGTCTCGTTCGCAAACTGACTACACAACGTTTTTGAGAGAAGCAGAACAGGGAAATATTCGAGAAGTTCGCATCAATAATAGTGGCGAAATTCGAGGTACTAAGCGTTCAGGCGAAACTTTCCAAACATTCGTACCTTACTTCGATGACAAGTTAGTATCTGACTTGGTTAAGAACGACGTAAGAGTGTACGGTGAACCACCAGAAGAGCAGTCTCTTCTGACGTCTATTTTCATTTCATGGTTCCCCATGTTACTGCTTATTGGTGTATGGATTTTCTTCATGCGTCAAATGCAGGGTGGCGGCGGCCGTGGCGCGATGTCATTCGGTAAAAGCAAAGCTCGCTTGCTTGGTGAAGACCAAATTAAGACAACATTTGCTGACGTAGCAGGCTGTGACGAAGCGAAAGAAGATGTATCTGAATTGGTAGACTTCCTGCGCGACCCGTCTAAGTTCCAAAAGCTAGGCGGTAAAATTCCGAAGGGCGTACTTATGGTAGGTCCTCCTGGTACAGGTAAAACGTTGCTTGCAAAAGCCATTGCCGGTGAAGCGAAAGTACCATTCTTTACTATCTCTGGTTCTGATTTCGTTGAAATGTTCGTGGGTGTAGGTGCATCTCGTGTGCGTGACATGTTTGAGCAAGCGAAAAAAGCGGCGCCTTGTATCATCTTTATCGATGAAATCGATGCGGTAGGCCGTCAACGTGGTGCTGGTCTAGGTGGTGGTCACGACGAACGTGAGCAAACCCTTAACCAGATGCTTGTTGAAATGGACGGCTTTGAAGGTCATGAGGGTATTATCGTTATTGCGGCAACTAACCGTCCTGACGTACTAGACCCTGCGCTTCTTCGTCCTGGTCGTTTTGACCGTCAAGTAGTGGTTGGCCTTCCTGACATCCGCGGCCGTGAACAAATTCTTAAGGTTCATATTCGCAAAGTACCAGTGGCTGATAACGTAGAACCGTCAGTTATCGCTCGCGGTACACCAGGTTTCTCAGGTGCTGACCTTGCTAACCTAGTAAACGAAGCTGCATTGTTCGCTGCTCGCGGCAACAAGCGCCTTGTTTCTATGGAAGAGTTTGAGAAAGCGAAAGACAAAATCATGATGGGCTCTGAGCGTAAGTCGATGGTGATGTCTGAGTCTGAAAAAGAAATGACTGCGTATCACGAAGCGGGGCACGCTATTGTAGGTCGTTTAGTGCCAGAGCACGATCCGGTATACAAAGTGTCTATCATTCCACGCGGTCGCGCACTGGGTGTGACAATGTACTTACCAGAGCAAGACCGAGTGAGCCACTCTAAACAGCACTTAGAAAGTATGATTTCTAGCTTGTTTGGTGGGCGTATTGCTGAAGCCATTATTTATGGTGACGACAAAGTAACCACGGGTGCATCTAACGACATCGAACGTGCAACTGAAATTGCACGTAAGATGGTGACCCAATGGGGCTTGTCGAGCAAAATGGGCCCAATGCTTTACGCTGAAGACGAAGGTGAAGTGTTCCTAGGCAAGTCTATGTCTAAGGCAACAAACATGTCTGATGACACAGCACGTGCCATTGATGCGGAAATTAAGTCACTGATTGACCGCAACTACGAGCGTGCTCAAAAGATCCTTGAAGACAACATCGATATTTTACATTCAATGAAAGACGCACTGATGAAGTACGAAACCATTGATGCTAAGCAAATTGATGATCTGATGAACCGCACTGACGTTCGTCCTCCTGCTGACTGGGATGACAGCAAGCCATCGGGTGGCGACAAGCCAAGTGGTGGTGCACCGGTTCGCGAAGGTGAAATTAAAAATGACGGTGTAGACAAACCGTCGGTAGGTAAGCCGGGCGATATTCCAAGCTAACCTTTTACTTCCATTAAAAAACGCCAGTTTAACTGGCGTTTTTTGTTAGAGCTGATTGATTTTAATCTGGGAATTTGACTTACAGTTTATGTCACTGTGTTAGCTGAGTTATTTATTTCGTTACGTTCTACACTGTTCTTTGCAAAGAACAATGAAAAAAACACGGCGAAGAACTAACCAAAGAATTCAGCAAGCAACAAGGCAAAGAGCATGCATTTTTAAGTAGGTTTCATTGCTAAGACAGCGGGTCAAAATCAGTTTGCTTTAAAGCTTCATTTCTCAACATATTTTCTGACTAAGAAATACGGTAATTTCAAAACAAAGATAATGCAGGTAATTCATGCAGTTTGGTAAGTACTTCATAGATCTGTCACAGCCTCAGGTAATGGGCATTTTAAATGTTACTCCTGATTCATTTTCTGACGGCGGCAAGCACACAAATGTATCTCAAGCCCTTGACCATGCGCTTCGCATGATTGATGAAGGGGCAACTTTTATTGATATAGGTGGTGAATCGACAAGGCCAGGCGCGCCCGACGTATCGCTGCAGGAAGAGCTTGACCGCACAATACCCGTTATTGAAGCCGTAGCTAAAAATACCTCATGTGTTATTTCTATTGATACCAGCAAGGCCGACGTTATGCGGGAAGCGGTGAAAGCCGGCGCGGGGCTAATCAACGATGTACGCGCTTTACAAGAGCCTGGTGCATTGCAAGTAGCAGCTGAAGCACAAGTACCTGTTTGTTTAATGCATATGCAGGGGCAACCCAGAACCATGCAGCAAAGCCCTGAGTATGATGATGTAGTGAATGATGTGGGTCAGTTTCTACTCGCGCGTACCAAAGTGTGTGAAGAAGCGGGCATTGCTAAAGACAAGATTTTGTTCGACCCTGGCTACGGTTTCGGAAAGTCACTGGAACACAATTATACGTTGGTGAAACACTTGCCATCGCTTATGAAGCTGGGTTACCCAGTGTTAGTAGGCATGTCTCGCAAGTCGATGATTGGCAATTTGCTAAATAGAAAAGTGGATGAGCGCTTGGCGGGAAGCATAAGCCTCGCTACAATTGTCGCCCAAATGGGCGCACATTTAATTCGCGTTCACGACGTGAAAGAAACAGCTGATGCTGTCAATATCGTGAAAATGCTGAATTCAGTAAAATAAGGAATAATAATGACGCAGCGCAAATATTTCGGCACCGACGGTATCCGCGGAAAGGTAGGCGAGAGCAATATCAACCCAGAGTTTGTTACAAAACTGGGGTGGGCAGCAGGCAAGGTCCTTGCCGGACGAGGGACGAACAAAGTACTTATTGGTAAAGACACGCGTATTTCTGGCTACATGCTAGAGTCGTCTTTAGAGGCTGGTTTATCAGCTGCTGGTATCAATATCGGCTTGCTAGGCCCCATGCCAACGCCAGCCATCGCTTATCTCACCAAAACATTTCGCTCAGAAGCAGGGATAGTGATTAGTGCGTCACATAATCCGTTTTATGATAACGGCATTAAATTTTTCTCAGCACAAGGCTTTAAGCTTGATGATGATATCGAGTTAGCGATTGAAGATATGCTTGAGCGTCCAATGACATGTGTGGCATCTGATAAGCTGGGTAAGGCTACGCGTATAAATGACGCTGCGGGTCGTTATATTGAGTTTTGTAAGGGGACATTCCCTTCAGAATTATCGCTGACAGATCTTAAAATTGTTGTGGACTGCGCACATGGCGCAACGTATCACATTGCCCCCAATGTATTGAGAGAGTTAGGTGCTACGGTTATCGAACTTGGTACAGCGCCAAACGGTTTAAACATTAACGACGGTGTGGGCGCAACCTCAATGGATGCGATTGTTGAAAAGGTTAAGGAGACCGGCGCTGATCTTGGCTTTGCCCTAGACGGCGATGGCGATCGCATTATGATGGTAGACCACCTTGGTAATGTGCTTGATGGTGACCAGATTGTTTACATCATTGCCCGCGACGCGCTTAAGAACGGCAAAATGCAGGGTGGTGTCGTTGGCACGTTGATGAGCAATTTAGGCCTTGAAAATGCGTTGTCAAAGCTTGGTGTTCCTTTCGCAAGAAGTAATGTTGGCGACCGTTATGTGATGGAGCTGCTACAGCAAAAAGGCTGGTCTATTGGCGGTGAAAACTCTGGTCATGTTCTCAATCTTAATATGAGCTCTACAGGTGACGGTATTGTAGCCGGGCTTCAGGTGCTTGCCGCAATGCTTCGTTCGCACATGGACTTACACGACTTAGCAAGTGGGTTTGAAATGTACCCGCAAACGCTAGTTAACGTGAGGTACGCTAACCAAGAAGTGGATTATTTAGCACACAGCAATGTACAAAATGCTAAGAAAGAGGCTGAGTCTGCGTTAGGTAAAACGGGCAGGGTACTTCTACGTAAAAGTGGTACTGAGCCGTTAATTCGTGTGATGGTTGAGTCGAATGACGAAAGCCAATCTCACAAATGGGCAGAGCATATTGCTGAAACTGTTCGTAATCTCGCCAATTAGTTGGCGTAGCAGGAAATTTTGCTTTTTGTGCTTGTATCTTCTCAATTAAATAGTTAATATCACGCCCGCTTTGAAGACAGGGCTAAGGTCTGCGTTGTGAGTAAAAATCTTAGAAAGCCATTCGTGGCTGGCAACTGGAAAATGAACGGAAATTTGGCATTAGTTGCTGAATTTAATCAAAAACTGGCGAATGTAAAAGCTGATTCGGAAATCGTAATTTGCGCTCCTTCACTTCTTTTACACGCATTTGAAACCCATTCGTTTGCCATTGGTGCTCAAAACGTAAGTCATCTTAATAACGGCGCTCACACTGGTGAGTTGTCAGTTGAAATGCTTAAAGAAGCAGGTTGCGGTTACGCAATTGTTGGGCATTCAGAAAGACGAGAAGACCAAGGCGAGTCAAGCGAACTTGTTGCATTAAAGGCAAAGCAATGTGTTTCTTCAGGTGTCGTACCCATCATTTGTGTAGGTGAGCCACTTGAAGTGAGAGAAGCAGGTGATGTTGAATCGTTTGTTGGCGAGCAACTAGATGCACTAGTTAGCGCCATGTCGGTAGACGAACTCAGCAAAACTGTTATTGCATACGAGCCGATTTGGGCAATTGGTACTGGTAAAACAGCCAGCCCTGAGCAAGCACAAGAAGTACACGAATTTATTCGCGGCTACTTTAATAAAGTAGACGCACAATTGGCTCAAGGCCTTCGTATTTTGTACGGTGGTAGTGTAAAGCCAGATAATGCTGAAACCCTATTTGCGCAAAAAGATGTAGATGGCGGTCTAATTGGCGGAGCCAGTTTAAAAGCTGAAGATTTTATTTCAATTTGCCAAGCGGCAAACTGACGAGGTATTTATGATTTACGAAGTGCTATTAGTAGCATACCTAATTGTAGCGCTATTACTTATTGGATTTGTATTGATCCAACAAGGTAAAGGTGCAGATATGGGCGCTTCATTTGGCTCAGGCGGTTCAAACACTGTTTTCGGTTCATCAGGTTCGGGTAACTTCATGACTCGTACGACCGCTATATTAGCAGGCTTGTTCTTCTTAATTAGCCTTTCTTTGGGTGCAATGACTGCAAACCGTGAAAGCGCAGAAGATGAGTGGAACAACCTAGAAGTTCCAGCGGCAGTAGAAGAGCCAGTAGAGCTACCAGCTGATCAAGACGTACCAGTTATTGAAGATGCAGCTCAAAGTGACGTTCCTGTTGTTGAAAGCGATGTAACAGACGTACCAAAGTCTGACGACGCTGAAGGTTCAAACTAAAAAGTTTTCGCGGAAGTGGTGGAATTGGTAGACACGCCATCTTGAGGGGGTGGTGAGCATAGCTCGTGCGGGTTCAAGTCCCGCTTTCCGCACCAAATAAATGTAAAGGCCAGCGCAATGCTGGCCTTTTCTGTTTTTACACCGTGAAATTCTTGATAAGGTGACCCTGTACGCTCACTTTTAACTAGCCTTGTTAATTGTAACAAAGCGTTAAAATCTAAAATTTACAGGATGTTATGTCTGTTCCTATTTTTATTATTCAGCTATGCTTTTCAATACTTAGTCATACTGTCCGCGACATAAACAAAACAACTTTTACGAGGCACTATAGTGCAAAAAACACTTAGTCAGAGTTTGTTCCAAACCCTATTCATAGGGATTGTGATAGCATCACTTCTGATAATTGGAGCAGTGTGGCGCTCAGCCAATACTCTCGTTGTTCAAAACATTGACCACAATATTGTTTTAGCAGAGAAAGTATTCGATAAAGTGGTTGCGGATCGTCAAGCTGTCATACGCAACGTTTCAAAAGTACTGTCTCGCTCATTTGATTTCAGGCGTGCGGTTGGCACAGAGAATATACCCTCTATTGAAGCGGCGTTTACCAGTTACGCGCAGAGACTAAACACCGATATCATCGCTCTGGTAAGTCTAGATCATCAAGTAGTTGTAACGCGTACAGACCTATTTGAAGTCGGTCAAAATGTGGAAAGTAGCCTTGCATTGGTTGCTAAAGGGAAAGACAGCGGTTTCTTCGTAGTCGATAATAAATTAGTACAGTTAAATCTAATTCGCGTAGAAATACCTACGCTTAGATATTACATGCTAATAGGCGTTGAGTTTGATAGCAGATTATTAGAAGAGCTAAAAGCGCTCGTAGACGCTGAAATTATTATCTCAAGAATTGATACCAATGACGTTCTTACGACTACCTTAAAAGAAAATGATGCGCAACGGATCCTCGCGTCAGAACACGACCCTTCGTGGATAGATGTAACGTTTAAAGACGAGCTTACTTACTTTGCCCGTGAGGTGAATATCGCCTCTGATGGCAATTTGCCGGTTAAGATAACTCTAGCAGTAGATACAACGTCTTCATTTAGTGCTTTCACACGTATTCAATTGACGATTCTTGCATTTTGCTTAGTCGCAATATTCATTGCTCTGGGTCTTTCTCTGCTGCTTGCCAGGAACGTGAGTCGACCAGTGTCTACCTTGGTAAAAGCAGTGAATAAGGTCGCGTCAGGAAGCTATGGCGCAACCCTTGACGCACCGTCGAACCTCAAAGAGATTACCGAACTTGCCAACGCAGTCGACAGCATGCAAGCAAGTATTAAAAGCCGTGAAAATCATATTCGTTATCAAGCAGAACACGACGTGCTTACCGGGCTTTTCAATCGGAACTATGTTGAAGGCTTCTTTGAGTCACAACTTCAAGAAGAAAGAGAGTTACAGGTTGTTGCCATTACCGTAATCGGATTTCGAACCATTAACGACCTCTACGGTTACTCTAACGGCGATAATACACTGAAAGCATTGGCCGAGAGGCTTCAGCGTTGGCCTGGTACTTCCGCAAGATTAGCTGGCGGTGAGATTTTATATATTACGCAAGATTCACTTAATGATGACCAGCTCGAAACGCTCAAGCACATATTAGAGCAACCAGTGGAAAGTAACCTGATTGCAATTCCAGTAAAAGTCGCAATGGCGGTTATCCAGTGCCCGCAAGATGCAACAACATCGGAAGAATTATTCAGAAAAATGAATATTGTTACAGATGAAGCGATACACAGCGACAGCTGGTGCGTTCGCTATAGGACAGAACTAGAAGATAAATACAATCGAAGACTATCAATTACCACTGAACTAAAACGTGCACTGGCTAGCCAGCAAAACGAACTGTCCATGGTTTACCAACCAAAAATAGATCTGCAGACAATGAAAGTATGCAGCATGGAAGCGCTTATTCGCTGGAATAATAGTGTTCTGGGCTTTGTTCCACCTGATGAGTTTATTACCATTGCTGAGCAAGCAGGGTTAATTGAGCAAGTTACGACTTGGGTAATGAAGCAAACCATTTCAGACTTAGCTTATTTTAGAGGCATGGGGTATGGGTTCACCGTTGCGATGAACTTATCTACTCAGGATATTCAAAATAAGGTACTTCTAGGGAAGCTAGTGTCGCTTCTAACCCAGGAAGGCTTGTCACCTGAGGCTCTGGAACTTGAAATAACAGAAAGCGATTTAGTTGCAGATGCGTCGCTTGCTATAGAGAACCTGAATGAACTAACGGCGCGGGGCTTTCATTTCGCCATCGACGACTTTGGTACAGGCTATTCGTCGTTAGCCTATTTAAAGAACTTGCCCGTAAAAACGATTAAAATTGATAAGAGTTTTATTCTGTCGCTGGCGAGTGATGAAAACGACCAGCAAATTGTTCATACCGTGCTGAGTTTGGCGAATGTGTTTAATTTAAAGGTTGTGGCTGAAGGTGTTGAAGACGTAGCGTCGCTTGAAATCTTAAAGGACTGGGGCTGTGATATCGTTCAAGGTTATTACATTAGTCGCCCACTTAGTCGTTCAGACCTTGAAGACTGGCTTCAAAATACGCCTTTCGGTGAATAGCTATTTCTTCAAATTAAATTTATTGTTTTACAGTAATCACTATGCCTTTGTCGCAGTTTTTGGCGACATGGCATCGTAAATGCAGAACAAATAATGAAGCGTGTAAAACGCTCTGCGGGCCTGATTTCTTCGCCAAAGTGTGAGTATTTTGCCCACTGAGTTGTGAAATTACTTCAAAAACAAGGAATTTATTATGGACATCATTCGTATACTTTTATCGATTTTACTTCCACCGCTGGGCGTATTTTTACAAGTGGGTATCGGTGCTCACTTTTGGATTAATATCCTTTTAACTATTCTTGGCTATTTCCCTGGTGTTATTCACGCTGTTTACATCATCGCTAAAAAGTAGGTGGTGAAAAACGCTGTATTGGCGGCTATGCAATAAATCGCATAGTCGTAGCGAGTACAGCAACCAAATATGAAATAAACAAAAGCCAGCTTTGATAGCTGGCTTTTTACGTGATGACGTTTGTCGAATAGGACGATTTCGGCAACGTGACATATCCCATGTTAGGCGGTGAGCTTTTCGTCGTCTAACTCTTGCTTCATCTCTTTTTGATATTCATCTGCAAGTTTTGTTTTTTGGCGGTCATTAAGCACATTGCCTGCAACTTGGAAGAATTCCTGTTCTTCGTCGGCAAGATGATGTTCTACCTTTTCCTGAAGTGTTTTCAAATGACGCAACCAAGCTGGTGAACTCATATCCGTATCATCGAGCTTTGCGAGTAGCTCATCAATTTCGTGATGCTCTGCAATGCCGTGACGTGTTAAATCTACAGTGGCATCTTTCTCCAGAAGATGAGAATAGAAATGGCGCTCTTCAGCGATAGCATGACTTTCAAGCTGTGTCTTAAGCTCTTGATAATATTCACGGCGCGCAGCAGTGTTTCCGCTTGTTTCAGCTAGAATTTTAAGCAGTAAACGTTGCTTTTCATGGTCTTGACGCAAAGCTTCAAAAATTTTCATGGGTAGTTCCTTATAAATACCAAAAAAATGAATCACACCTGTGGTAATGCTATTTTTATTCCATGAATGAGATTTTTGTTACGCGCTGATTTTTAAAAGAAATTTCAAATGAAGTGACACAGAGTCATTGAGTTGGGGAAGGGGACAACGCAAATTTTACAAGTCAGTTTCCGATAAATTCACGGCAGTAAGTCCGTGAATTTACCGAAAGAGGGAGATGGGATATGCGCTACACGCCTTGTGCGACCATGGCGTCAGCGAGTCTACGAAATGCTGCTACATTGGCGCCTTTCATATAATCAACGTAGCTGCTTCCAGCATCGCCTTCAGATTTACCCTCATCAACACAACGCTGATGAATGCTTTCCATAATTGAATAGAGCTGTTCATCGAGTGCGCTTGCGTTACGTTGATTGAACATGGCGTTCTGGCTCATTTCTAAGCCGGATAGCGCAACGCCGCCAGCGTTAGATGCTTTGCCTGGTACGTATGCAATTTGGGCGTCTAAAAACAAAGCCTGCGCTTCGTTTGTGCACGGCATATTCGCACCTTCTAGTACCATTTGACAGCCGTTATCTAGCAGTGATTTTGCATCTTCTTCAAGTAGTTCGTTTTGCGTAGCGCAAGGCAGTGCTATGTCGCATTTTAAATGCCAAGGCTTTTTATCAGCTATCCACTTGCCCATGTTTTCATCTGCCATGTCAGCAAGGATATTGTTGCGGTTTGCATGGTTGTCGATTGCCCACTTAAGCGCGGTATCAGTTAACCCATTCTCATTATGTAAAAGCCCTCGGCTATTAGACAGCGAAATCACTTTTCCGCCTTTCTCTACCGCTTTAAGTGCAGCATGTAACGCTACGTTACCGGCTCCAGACACTGCAATGGTTTTGCCTTCAATTGGAGTACCTTGATGTCGACATACCGCTTCTAAAAAGTAAATTAAGCCAAAGCCTGTAGCTTCAGTACGTACATAGCTACCACCAAATTCTAAGCCTTTACCTGTTAATACGCCTTCGAACTTATTGTTTAGTCTGCGATACTCGCCATAAAGGTATCCTATTTCTCTTGCGCCAACGTTTATGTCACCTGCAGGTACATCGGTATTTGCGCCAATATGTCGCTGTAATTCACGCATGAAGGCTTGGCAAAACAACATAATGTCGCGATCAGTACGCCCTTTGGGGTTAAAGTCTGACCCGCCTTTACCTCCGCCCATGGGTAAGCCGGTCAGGGCATTCTTGAAACACTGTTCGAAAGCAAGAAACTTAAGCACCGATAAGTTGACGGTAGGATGAAAGCGCAAGCCACCTTTGTAAGGACCCATGGCTGAATTGTGCTGTACACGCCAACCTTGATTGACTTCAATATCGCCATCACTGTTCATCCACGACACGGTAAAATAAATAATGCGTTCAGGCATGCAAATGCGTCTTATAATATCGAACGCTTTGTAGTCTTTGTTTGCATTGTAAATAGGAACAATATCTTCTAATACTTCGTGTACCGCCTGTAGGTATTCCGTTTCGTTAGCAAATTTCTCATTAAGAAAGGTATAGATTTCTTCAAAGTTACTTTTCTGAGTCATGTACTGCTTAATCCTTTTCTTCAAAATTAGTGAGAACGTTAAGGCTTCGAGGGCATGTTTTTATCTCAAGCTTTTCGCCTTCGTAGATCTCGCCGTCGACAGCATACGCCGTGGGCTTATCAAATGTTAACGTTATGCTTGATGCGCGTTCGTGCCGTATTGATTCAGATTGCTTCTTTGCTTCAGCTGGACTTAGCACTAGCTCTGCTAACGATGCGAATTGTTTATCAGAGCTGGGCTGAGGTAATAGCCAGGTCAAATCAAGCTTTCCATCGGTGATGTCGGGCGGCTCTGCGCCCTGAGCAAGTGCTGTGGTCATTGGGGCTGCGTTTGCAATAACAAAGCTCGGCGTTTCTAAGGTTTCAGCTGGCTGGTTGTCTTTTGCTACTTTAAACGTCATGTTTTCATTATTTGAAATCGCGTTCCATAGCCCTTTTAGGTAGGCAAACTGGCCGCCTACATTCTTTTCTTCGCGATCAGCGGCCGAAATCATTTTTTCCTCGAAGCCAACTGCTGCCACCAAAAGCATAACGTGGTCGTTACAGGTCGCGGTATCTATGGCTAAGGTGTTGCCCTCTATAATGATGTCGCATGCTGTACTAATAGGCATGACTTTACTAATGTAGCCATGCAACACTTGGCTTAGTGCGTTTGCTGTACCAAAGGGGATAATCCCCATGGTAACGTCGGTGTTGACCAAAGCCGAGGCGACTTCAGTTAACGTTCCATCGCCGCCGCATGCGACAATAATGTGGGCGCCGTCTTGTTTTGCTCTATCTGCTAGTGCCTTACCATCTACTTCAGGTGTGGTTTCTTTCACGGTCACTTTGAATTTTTCATTTAATCGAGAAAGAACGTCATCTCGGTATTGCTCCCATTTACCGCCCCCAGCAACTGGATTAACGATAAGGGTTAGATTCTTTTGTAGTGAAAGTAGGCCACCATCTCTGATCTGCTGTAGCGATGCTAATTGACGTTTGTTGAGCCTTGCTGTTTGGCGTATCTGGTTAATTTCACGTAATGCATCATCTACACTCAACGTAGGGTTTTTGGCCAGTAAATAGGCTGCAACTACCAGAACAGAGCGACCTCGTCCAAGCGCACAATGCACAACAACATTTTTCTTTTCAGAAATTTGTTGATTCAACCAATTTATTGCTAAAACAAGTTGTTCAGGAGTGGGGCTTGTATGGTCGAGTACCGGTACGTTTAAATAGCGGTAATCTTCTTGATATGCCGTCCAATCCAGTCCATCAAATTCAGCGGTTACGTCAAGAATGGCATCAATGTTGTTTTCGTTTAAAAGGCTAACGTGTTTTCCCGACATGCGGCACGCAAGGAATAAGTGCGGCTCAATTTTTTGTAGGGGGGGGACTTTATCCGTTCTCCGTGCGAATTCATTGTAAAGCCAAGAGCCCAGTAAAAAAGGTACAAAAATCCAGCGTATGTAGAATGGTATTGAGCCATCCTCACGTTTGCGAAACAGGCTTGGATAGTTGAGCAAATAGGCGCTGCTTACGGCAATAAGGGAAAATGCAATCCAACCAAATACCACTTTTAATAATATCACTGGCACGGTCAACGTTAGTGCTAACGCCACTAATGCACCAAGTACGTAATACTTCACCATTTTCACGATTAATACATCCTTTGTAATTGGAAAGAGCAAACAGTCTATGCATCTATACTTACACTGGAGCGTTTTCGTTTACTTTTGTCGCAATAGGGTTGAACTATCACTTACTGGTAAACGTATGCTTTGATATTGAAAATATGAGCGTTTCAAATGAAGAATAGTGCGGTACTAAAGGTTGCGAACTTTGTATGGTTCCAAGGAATTTGGTGGCTGGTCATCTTGTTCCAGAACAAAGCAGTAATTCCAGTGTTAGGGTTGATCCTTCTATGGATAGCCATTTCGCCCAAGCGAGAGGAAGATATAAAGCTAATGGGCACGGTATTTTTACTGGGCACGGTGGTTGATGCACTTTTAACCCAAAGCGGGCTGTTCATTTTTAACGAGAAAGAAACGCTAGTCAGCTTCTGGCCAATTCCAATTTGGCTAAGTCTTCTATGGGCAGCCTTTGCAGGTACGGTCTATCACAGTTTAACCGCCTTTAATGGTCGAATGACCGTTGCGGCGCTTGCTGGAGCTATCTTCGCGCCGCTCAGTTATATCGCCGGCGCCAAATTCGGTGCGGTTGAATTGGGCGCAAGCGTTATGCTTTCTTATATTTTTATCGCTCTAGTGTGGAGTGTAATCTTCCCGCTGTGTTTTTATTTATCCAATCGTTTTGAGGCAAAACAAGCCCAAGCGTAAATGCAAGGAGTGTATTGGCAATGACGAAAAACGTTTTAGTTACAGGTGGAAACAGAGGTATTGGTCTAGAAATAGTAAAAGGAATGCTGTCTAAAGGCTACAAAGTGCTAATGGGGTGCCGAGACGAAGAGGCCGGCCTTGAAGCCAAGAAAGATATTGTGGGAGGGGATTTGCATATTATTGAGATGCCTCTTGATAACGAAACCGCCATCATCGATGCGTTTGTTCGAGCTGAGGCTGTGTATGGCCCTATTGATATCCTCATAAACAATGCAGGTATCTTAGACGACACGCCATGGAAAGATGTAAATTCTGAGACGTTGGCTAAATCGATGCAAATTAATGTGAACGCCCCGCTTACACTTATCCAGCAAACGTTACCGCAAATGATTGAGCGAGGTTTTGGACGTATTATCAATGTAAGCTCTAGTTACGGTAGCTTCGCCGAGGGGCTGAAAGGGCCAATGTGCTATGCGATAACAAAGGCTGCTATTAATGCGCTTACGGTTAAGATGGCAGCGGTAGTTGATGAAGCTGCTGACGGTAAGTCTCTTAATGTAACCGTTAATAGCATGACCCCGGGTTGGGTGCATACCAGAATGGGGGGGAGTGATGCGCCTAAAACACCCGAGGAGGGAGCAGATACGGCTATTTGGTTAGCAACCATGGAAGAGGGCGGCCCCCATGGCCAATTCTTAAAAGATAGAGAGCCTATAGAGTGGTAGCCTTAATTAACTAGCCTAATTCGTATAGTTTGAAGGCTACCATTTTCACAATGCTTTTTAATCAGCATCTTCTAAAGTGAGAATCGCTCTCGTAGAAAGCGGGCGATTCCATCTTCATCGTGATGCCCAATGACGGAAGTGGCGGCGTCTTTGATATAAGGTTTAGCGTTAGAAGGTGCATAAGCCTCGTCTGCTAGCTTAAACATACTTAAATCATTATCACTGTCGCCAAACACAATAACGTTGCTTGCATTCAACTGTTGGCGCAAAAGCTCTACCGCACTGCCTTTATTCGCAAGATTGTGGTGTACATCCATCCAACGGTACTCCTCCCCTTCGATAGCTGGCCCAGAGTACGCTATCAGTCCTTCGTGCATGTTAAGCTGCTTATACATGTCATAGACTAGTGGTGCATCTCCGATCATACTGATGTTTGTTATATGTGCATTAGCAGGTAGCAACTCAATAGACGCTAGTCGCGCTTTAGTGCGCGAAAAATACTTTTCAATTAAATCGTGTTCCACCTGATGCTTAGGCGACGAATGGTAAATCACGTGCTCGTGATCTGGGCTATCCATATTCACTGTGTTAATGAAAGGCGTAATATTGTTATTTACGGCGTGCTCGATAATAAGATTTACTTCACTGGGCGCGAGCAAATTTTCTAGTGTTAGCGCGTTTCCGGCAGGATCCCAAATTGCCACCCCATTATTATAAATGTGAGGGAGTACAAAAGACTGACCTTGTAGCACAAATTGCGCTGAATGCATGGTACGACCCGTCGCTACGGTGAATGCAATGTCTCTCTCACCAAGCAAGCCCAACGTCTCTTTAGTAAACGAGGAGATTTCAGAAGACTTATTTAATAAAGTGCCATCTAAATCAAAAAATATTAAATCCATACAATTGGTGCCTAATCTCTCTTTCAGAATAACGCCGACCAAACGACGAAGGGCAATAAACGTGGAGTTCGTTATATTGCCCTTCGAAAATATTGGAACAGCTAGATTGATAACTCCGATATGATTACTGTATCACATTCTGCTTTGAAGCAGCGTTCCATATTATGTCGCTAGTCTTGCTACCGAATAGATTCGACCACTTTGTCGGTGTGCTGCTTCAGTAATTGCGAGACTTTAGAAGCAGACTGTGACTTTGTAAGGTTAATTACCAGCGCAACTTTACCATATCTAACCGCGTGTCTTACGGTTTGTATAACCTCATTTCTGTCTGGACGTAAACCGATTAAACCCGCTATGAATAACCCAATGAATATGCCTGGGCTAATTAGTGCTATGTAGGTAAACAAAGGATTTTGTTGAGTAAGCGCTGGGCCAAACTGCGTTAACAAAAATGCCGCCACTAAACCTACAATCAGACCGATTGAACCAAGCAACAGGTGGGACGACCACATGCTTTTGCCAATGGATGCGCTGTTACGTTCAAGTTTTTCACTCATTTTAGGGTCGCCAGCTTCGATAATTTCTACTTGAGATACCTCAACAGATGTTTGGTCTTGAACTATCTCAAGTACTTCCTGCACTTTAAGTTTTGACGGAAATACAGCCGCGACTTGCAAATCACCGGTTGATACAACATGGGCTCTCAAATTCTCATGTTCATTACTGTTTTCGCTTTTTGACTCTACGTTTTTCGAACTTTGAACATTCATCTTTAAATCCTCGACTTCTTACTTGGACTCTCTAAATCAATCCACTTCACTTGCACTTCAAAGGGTATTGCTGTTCGGCTTCACCTAAGTGCATAAGTAACTCGACAACTATTGTTCATACTTATTCAAGTTGCATTCCGACGAAGAAAAGTAGCGGTTTATACTTTAGTAGAAAAAAGAGAGGGTTTGTTTTTATGTTGTTGTTATTAATGGTTATTTTTTGAATGTTAAATATGGTTTAGTAAGCTGGAAGGCGAAATAAAGAAGGATTTCGAAGCGATATGCTGAGTTTTAGCAAGCGCCGCTGCCGGACCAAACAACCGGTACTGTGATAATTTTACACATAGCGTGAAAATTCGTTATGGCCTTTAAAATCACTGTCTTGCCGTGGAAGCGTCGGCTTGCGGCAAGGTTACTTGCGTGTAGTGATCATTTCTGTACGTTCTTCTGTAGACTCTATTTATAAATTGAGATTTGGTACCGTTGTTTGCAATCTGACCAAGAAAGCACAGCGAGCATCTGCGGCCGTAGCAGCACCTTAACAGTCGGTCTTCTTAGCTGGTAAGGAAAGGAGTATCAATAAATGAAACGGATTAAAGGCTATTGCAACGTCTACTCTGATGATAGCCATCTATCAATAAGGCGCATCGCTTGCGGTGATAAACGGTTTTACTATCGCTATGCAAGTGGAAAGAAAGTCACAGGAGAGCGCGTGCTAAAGCGTATCAAAAAGCTTGTCATTCCTCCAAATTGGCGCGACACCTTTATAAGCCGTGACAGTAAAGCCAGCGTTCAAGCCGTCGGCTATGACGAAAAAGGGCGAAAACAATATATCTATCACGACAAATGGCACGAGCAGCAGCAAGTAGAAAAATTTGAGCGTTTGGTTGCCTTTGGTAATGCACTTCCTGAGTTCCGTGAGCATTGTCTTTCATTAATTTCGCAGCCAACATGGACGCAAGAAAGAGCTTGCGCGCTGGTGTGCCTGTTACTTGATTACACAGGTGCTAGAGTTGGCAACGCTCAATATAGCAAGGAAAATAATACATATGGGTTAACCACATTGCGGCGCAAACATGTACAAGCGCAGTGTGACGATAGCGTTGAACTTGCGTACATTGGAAAGCACGGCAAACCAAGAACACTGAAAGTAAACGACCCTGAGCTTGCTTCATTAGTTTGTGACTGTGCGCAACAACAAGGTTACTGTTTATTTCGTTATCAAGATGAGAATAAACAATGGCACGACGTAATGAGCGAAGACGTTAATGCATTCATCCACAAAGAACTAAGTGAACAGTTCAGTTGTAAAGACTTTCGAACGTGGGCATCAAGTCGATTTGCACTAACAAACCTGCCCAGTGTGTATGAACAGATAGCAAACTCCAGAACCAAGAAATGGGAGAGTACGTTAAGTAAGTGTGTTGCAGCAGAACTAGGCAATACTCCCACCGTTTGCAGGAAATATTATATTCATCCGAAACTATTTACTGTGAAAAATGACGAAAAGGCGTGTGAGAAGCTAATTAATCGGGTTCGCTCGCTACATAGTGAAGATTGTACGCAACTTACCCATTTACTGCCTGTAGAAAAGCTTCTTTTGGATGTTATTTCGTCTGAGTGCGCGTAACAAAGTATTTTTAATGAAAATGTTTTAGCTGATAGTAAAGTTGCTGTTTTTAGCGACTTTTCAGCTAAAGTTAAATTGTTTCATAAATGACTTGGTGTTTTTAAATTGATGAATATTAATGGTAATTTTAAATTTTGTTAGCGTAATATGCTGTGAAACATGGTTGGTGCTAATTTAAACATAAGTGCCAGCTAAACGATGTTGTTTAAAAATTACACTTGAAATTTTCTGTCAGATCCTTATATTGTTAGAGCTCTAATGATTATTGTTCGATTTAATTATTTGCTTTTGAATTTGAATTAGCAAAGGTTAAATGGCGTTTTCATTTACGAGTTTTCGAAGAGCAATAGAGGAAATAACGAACGTTATGCCAATGGAAAGTTACCTATCACTAGCGGTGTATTTTATAGCGATGTTAGGGATAGGGTTGTTTGCTTACCGACAATCTACCAGTGATATTTCTGGTTATATTTTGGGAGGGCGACAAGTTAGCCCTCAAGTAACCGCACTGTCTGCGGGTGCGTCTGACATGTCTGGTTGGATGCTAATGGGCTTACCAGGTGCAATGTACTTAACCGGTTTCGATGCGGTTTATATTGCAATAGGGTTGGTTGCAGGTGCGTTGGCCAATTATTTACTAGTAGCACCAAAACTTCGCGTTTATACCGAAGTTGCCAACGACTCGCTTACTGTGCCTGAGTTTTTTGCCAAGCGTTTTGATACGCCTAACTCAAGCTTACGCATTGTTTCAGCGGTGATTATCGTACTGTTTTTCACGCTATACACCTCTGCCGGGTTAGTTGCAGGTGGTAAGTTGTTTGAAAGCGCGTTTTCAGTCGATTATCAGTTAGGCTTATTTATCACGCTGGGTGTAGTGGTGTCTTATACGCTACTTGGTGGTTTCTTGGCAGTAAGCCTTACGGACTTTGTACAAGGGTGCATTATGTTCGTGGCGCTGGTACTGGTTCCAATTGTCGCGTTTACCGAGTTCGATAGCGTGTCGCAAATGACAAGCGCCGCTTATCAATCTGTACCCAATTTTTCTGAATCGTTAGAAACGCTAACGATTGTAGGGTTGCTATCGAGTTTAGGTTGGGGCTTAGGTTACTTTGGACAGCCGCACATTATTGTTCGCTTTATGGCAATTCGTTCTGTTAATGCCATTGGCACAGCGCGAAATATTGGTATGTCGTGGATGTTAGTGACCATCATTGGTGCACTGGCAACAGGATTCGTAGGCATTGCTTATGCCAATCAGTTTGGTCTTGCTGTCGACGACCCTGAGACGATATTTATTATTTTCTCACAATTGCTGTTCCACCCACTTATCAGTGGATTTTTAATGGCCGCTATTTTAGCCGCTATTATGAGTACAATTTCGTCGCAACTGCTGGTTAGCGCAAGTTCGTTAACCGAAGACATTTACCGCGTAATGGTAAATAAAAAGTCTTCAACCAAGGCGCTGAGTGAAAAGCAAACGGTAACAATTGGCCGTTATGGTGTAGCAGGTGTAGCTGTGGTTGCATTGTTATTAGCCATGGATGCGTCGAACACAATTTTATCTTTAGTAAGTAATGCTTGGGCTGGTTTTGGTGCAGCATTTGGTCCGTTAGTACTGTTTTGTCTGTATAAAAAGGACCTTACAGCGAAAGCGGCAATGGCGGGCATGATCAGCGGTGCGGTAACCGTATTGTTCTGGATTTATGCGCCCGTTTTAGCTGACGGTAAAACGTTAAGCAGCGTTATTTATGAAATTATTCCAGGGTTTGCGGTAAGTACGTTAACGCTTTATGTGGTAAGTCGCTTTAGCGAAAACCCATCGTCAAACGTACAAGCAACATTCGCGCAAGCCAGTGAAGAATTAGCAAATCAACAATCTTAAGGTTAAAAAGTTTATTATGAGTCATCCAAATTGGAAACGCGTAGTCATCAAAGTGGGTAGTGCATTGATATCGCCCAACCAACAAGGTTGTAGCAGTCATTACCTTTTGAGCATTGCGCAATTTATCGTGCGATGCAGAGCCAACGGTACACAAGTTGTACTCGTGTCTTCTGGTTCTGTCGCAGCGGGCGCGCACCTGTTTCCAGAGCAAGAAAAGTCAGATATTGCAGTTAAAAAAGCAATGGCAGCAGCGGGTCAAACCGAAATGATTGCCACGTGGGACAGACTGTTTGATTTTCCGTCTGCTCAGATGCTTTTAACGCATGCTGATTTACGAGACAGAGAGCGTTACGTAAGTATCCGTGAAACGATATTCAGCTTGTTGGACAACAATATCCTGCCTATCGTTAACGAAAACGACACCGTTACCACCGACAAATTGAAAGTGGGTGATAACGATAATTTATCGGCCATGGTGGCGTCGGCAGCTGAAGCAGATGCACTTATCATCTGTTCAGACATTGATGGGTTGTACGATAAGAACCCGCATGAACACGACGACGCACAATTGCTTAAATCAGTTAATACCATTGATCAAAGCATTTATGACATGGCTGGCGGTGCGGTAAAAGGCGGTGTAGGCACCGGTGGTATGCGCACTAAAATTGAAGCGGCCGAAAAAGCCGTTTCGCATGGTATAGATACATATATTATTAACGGCTTTACTGAACTGTCGTTTAATATGCTGCTAGCAGGTGAAAACCCAGGCACGCATTTCAAACCTCACGCCAAGCCAATGCAAGAGAATGTGCATTGGATGCGCCATACGTCAAACGCGCAGGGCGAGGTGATAGTAGAAGGGGACTTTGACGCCTCTTTAGCTGGCGACGCAGAGCAACTGACTAGTAGCGAAATTATTGACGTGAAAGGTGAGTTCTCGGTAGGCGACACCATTCTAGTACGTAAAGAAGACGGTACTAAACTGGTAAAAGCCAAGTCGAATTACAGTAGCTGTTTATTGAATTTCATTGCGAATCAGGAAAACGAAGAATTCGCCCATGAGTTTGAGGAAAAGACTGGGCCAATTATTTCTGATCAGCACATAGCAAATCTGGAGAAAGAATGAGCATTATTACAGAGTTAGCACAACAGGCAAAAAAAGCTGCACGTACACTGGCTATTTTAAGCGAAAGCCAGAAAAACGCGGTGTTAACTGATATGGCCGCGGCAATTCGTGCAAACAAAAGCAAAATTATTGAAGTAAACGAAAAGGAAGTCGCGCGCGCCAAAGAGAATAACTTAGACGCAGCGATGGTTGACCGCTTAATCCTAAACGATGAGCGTATTGAAGCCATGGCTGAAGGCATCGAAGTTATTGTTGAACTTGACGATCCTGTGGGTAAAGAGCGCGTTATCGGTACACGTCCAAACGGTATTGAGATTAAGAAAATGCGTATACCGCTTGGTGTTGTGTGCATGATCTATGAAGCACGACCTAATGTTACTGCCGACGCAGGCGCGCTGTGCTTTAAATCGGGTAACGCAGTGATATTACGTGGTGGTAAAGAAGCACTAGATACGAGTTTAGCCATTGCTGAGCTTATGCAAGAAGTGCTGGAGAAGCACAATTTACCAAAAGCGCTGGTAACGGTAGTTCCGAACCCAGACCGTGCATTAATGCAAGAGCTAATGGAGCAGCGTGATTACATTGACGTAATTATTCCTCGTGGTGGTGAAGGCCTAATCAACTACGTGACTGACAACGCCAAGGTGCCGGTAATCCAGCACTTTAAAGGTGTGTGTCACCTTTACGTAGACAAAGATGCCAATTTAGATAAAGCCATGGCGCTACTTCTAAATGGTAAAACTCAGCGTACTGGCGTGTGTAATGCCTTAGAAGGCTTAGTTGTACACCAAGCTGTTGCGGGTGATTTTTTGCCTAAAGTGGCCGATGCATTCAAAGAAAAGGGTGTTAAGGTTCACGTAAACGAAAAAGGCAGCCAATATTTTGATGGTGCTGATGTTATTTCTGAAGACGCGTACGGTGAAGAGTATCTTGGCCTTGAAATCGCTATTCGTGTAGTTGACGATTTCGACGCTGCGGTTGACCACATTGCGCAGTTTGGTAGTAACCACACTGAAGTAATTTGTACGGAAGATGCTGAAAAAGGCAAGTTATTCCAACGTGCAGTTGATGCAAGTGTAGTAATGGTTAATGCGTCTTCACGTTTTTCTGACGGTAGTCAACTTGGATTGGGTGCAGAAATTGGTATTGCAACCACTAAGCTACATGCTTATGGTCCAATGGGCTTGGAGTCGTTGACTTCAGAGAAATATTTAGTGAATGGCGAAGGCCAAATTCGCGACTAATAAAAAGATGTTTTAACTGGTCGGCATTGTGCCACGAGTTTACATGCTTCATAATTAAAAGCGCTGACATTCGTCGGCGCTTTTTTTCGCCTATTCAAATATTTACCCTCGGAGTACAGACGGAGCTTACATGGAGATTGTGATAGACCCCGCGCAGTTATGGCATCAATTTATAAGTTTTGCCAATGATTATAAACTGCTGACATCTCTAGTACTTTTAATTGTACTGCTCTTTATTAAAAAGGGTGTGTTGCGCCTTATCAGGCGCATTAGTTCTCATCGTGGCGAAGACCGCCGAAACCAAATTAATATTCTAGAGCAGTTGGGCAATGCCTTTATCATTATTGTGCTAATGGTGGTGTGGAGCTCTGAAATCCAAACACTGGCAATCTCCATTGCTGCCTTTATGGTGGCCATTGTGTTGGCAACCCGCGAGTTTATTCAGTGCTTTATGGGGTTCATTTACTACCTGGGCGCAAGGCCATTCAGGGTAGGTGACTGGATCCAAATGAACAACATCATTGGTGAAGTAGTAGAGATGGACTGGGCGAAAACGGCACTTTTAGAAGTAGACCCTGAAAGCTTTAACTACACGGGTAAACACGTGTACGTGCCTAACAGTCAGCTAGTGACCCAAACCGTACGAAATCTTAACTTTATGCGTCGCTACCGTTTGCATTCATTTGAAATAGTGAACGAGCCTTCTGTTAACGCCTATAGTTTGCTTCCAGCGTTTCATGCCAGGGCACAGGCACATTGTGAATATTTTCGCGATGTAGCAGAGCGCTACAAAGGCTTAATTGAACGTCACTTAGAGCAAGAGTTTATTCGCATCGACCCTGAGGTTGAGATTAAAACCAATGAACTTGCCAAAGTGGTGGTAAAGGTAAGCTTGTTTTGCCCTACAGCCGAAGCTCATGAGTTAGAGCACAAAATGTGCTCAGACTGGTTAAGTCTGTGGTTCAAAGCGCAAAAAGAAGAGCAGCGCCAGCTTCATGCACAGCACAGCGATTCCTCTTCAGTGCAAAACCAAACTAAAGCAATGCCCGAAGCACAGACAACTACTAGCGGTGCGCTATAGCGTTTATTCCAAGCACGTCCATTCTCGGTGGCTGGTAAAGTGGCCTTGTAAAAAGGCCATTTGGTCAGCCAAAATTCGCCTGTTCATTAAATAAAAACGCTCGTACACATTTGGCCTAAACGGAACCGCGAGTAGGGGCATGTTGGCTTCTTCTGGCGTTTTCGCACCTTTCGCGTGATTGCATCGCTGGCAAGCAGTGGCAACGTTCGTCCAACTGTCTTTTCCGCCGCGAGAGCGGGGGATAATGTGGTCTCGGGTAAGCTGCTTTGGCGTAAATTTATTGCCGCAGTACATACACAGGTAGCTATCGCGCCTAAACAGATAGCGATTAGTAAGGGCAACTTTGCCAGATAAATCTGTTACCTTGCCGTCGCACGCGATAATACTAGACAGGGTAAGCTGACTTTGCAGCCCTTCGTGATTCCAGCCTCCCTTAAGCGTAATAGCATCGCTACCTAGCTCAAATAGCACCTTATCTTGACTGTAAAGCTTTGCGGCTTGTTCAACATCTATCCACTCTTGTGGCATGCCTGCTTTATTAAGTCGAAGTACCAACATGGTTATCTCCTTTAGCACACTAATATTAGACGTTCTTGTTGTGGTTAATCACTTCTGCGCATTGGTAGCACGTGATGTTTATTTAAGTTCTTACTTTGTTCGCTTTTTGTTCTAGCATACGCTGTTTTGTGTCAGTATGATGAAAATATAGTCAATAATTGAAATTTCACAGATATTTCATATAGTCATGGTGCTATAGGTGGTAGCGGTTAATGACCAAATAACACGACAAATTCCGCGCGGGGCTGCATTTGACCATGGTATTAACGCTACTTCATGGCTATACTATGCGCCGCGTTTAAAAGCGATAAAATAAAGATTGAAATTAAAGGACAAATAGTGACTCCTATTACTAAATCATTTCAGTATGGACAGCATACTGTAACTCTAGAGACGGGTGTAATTGCTCGTCAGGCAACAGCTGCGGTTCTTGCGAGCATGGACGACACGTCTGTACTGGTAACAGTAGTTGGTAAAAAAGAAGCCAAGCCAGATCAAGACTTCTTCCCTCTAACAGTAAACTACCAAGAAAAAGCATATGCTGCGGGTAAAATCCCAGGTGGTTTCTTCAAGCGTGAAGGTCGTCCATCTGAAGGCGAAACATTGACTGCGCGTCTTATCGACCGTCCAATTCGCCCATTATTCCCAGAAGGCTTCAAAAACGAAGTACAAGTTGTTGTTACTGTAATGTCTGCTAACCCAGATATCCCTACAGACATCATCTCTATGATTGGTACTTCTGCAGCGCTTGCTATCTCAGGTATTCCTTTCAACGGCCCAATTGGTGCGGCTCGTGTTGGTTATAGCAACGGCGAATACATTCTAAATACACGCGCAGAAGAGCAAGCTGAAAGCCAGCTTGACCTTGTTGTTGCGGGTACTGAAGGTGCAGTACTTATGGTTGAATCAGAAGCTGACGTGCTTTCTGAAGATACTATGCTAGGTGCGGTAATGTTCGGTCACGAGCAACTTCAAACTGTGGTTAGCGCAGTTAATGAATTTGCTGCTGAAGTTGGCACTGAGAAGTGGGACTGGGCACCAGAAGCAGAAAACACTGCACTTAAAGACAAAGTTAAAGCACTAGCTGAAGCTGAAATGACAGCGGCTTACCAGATTTCTGACAAGTTAGAGCGTAAAGACGCGGTAACTGCAGCAACTGACAAAGCACTAGAAGCAATCCTTGCTGAAGACGAAGCTCAAGACAAGAAAGAAGTACTAGACCTTCTTCACGAACTTGAGTCTGACGTAGTACGTTCACGCATCCTTTCTGGCGCGCCACGTATCGACGGTCGTGAGCCTGCAATGATTCGTGCTCTAGACGTAGCAACAGGCATTCTTCCTCGTACTCACGGTTCTGCACTATTCACCCGTGGTGAAACGCAGGCAATTGTTGCTGCTACTTTAGGTACAGAGCGTGATGCACAGATGATTGACGAGCTTCAAGGCAAGCGCGACAGCCGTTTCATGCTTCACTACAACTTCCCTCCATACTGTGTTGGTGAAACCGGTATGATTGGTTCGCCTAAGCGTCGTGAAATTGGTCACGGTCGTCTAGCGAAGCGTGGTATTCAAGCAGTAATGCCAAGTGAAGAAGAATTCCCGTACGTAGTACGTGTGGTTTCTGAAATCACAGAATCAAACGGTTCATCTTCAATGGCGTCGGTATGTGGTACTTCACTAGCGCTTATGGATGCAGGTGTTCCAATTAAAGCGTCTGTTGCGGGTATCGCAATGGGCCTAGTTAAGAGTGATGACAACTTTGTTGTACTTTCAGACATCCTTGGTGACGAAGATCACCTTGGCGATATGGACTTTAAAGTAGCAGGTACTACCGACGGTATTACTGCACTTCAAATGGACATTAAGATTGAAGGTATTACTAAAGAAATCATGCAAATTGCGCTTAAACAAGCAAAAGAAGCACGTTTGCACATTCTTAACGTAATGGACGAAGCGATTGGCGGTCACCGTGAAGAGCTAAGTGAATTTGCTCCACGCATTTACACAATGAAGATTGACCAAGACAAGATTCGTGACGTTATCGGTAAAGGCGGCGCAATGATCCGTCAAATTACTGAAGAGTCTGACACTAATATCGAGATTGAAGACGACGGTACTATCAAAATCTTCGCGACAGAGCGTGCGAAAGCAGACATCGCTATTGGCAAGATTGAGCAAGTAACGGCTGAAATTGAAGTTGGTAAGACTTACAACGGTAAGATTACACGTATTGTAGACTTCGGTGCGTTCGTAGAAGTACTTCCAGGTAAAGAAGGTCTTGTTCACATTTCACAAATCGCTCACGAGCGTGTGAACAAGGTTACTGACTACCTTAAAGAAGGTGAAATGGTTGACGTTAAGGTTATGGAAATCGACCGCCAGAACCGTGTACGTTTAAGCATTAAAGAGCTTCTAGAAAAGCCTGCGCCTAAGTCTGACGACGCAGAGTAATAGCAATTAGGTTTTAAACCTAGTTAGTTATGTTTAAGTAAAAAGGGAGCTTGGCTCCCTTTTTTCGTTTTAGGGTTTAAAGAAGTCAACGGGTTGGGTTTTACCCGTTAATCCACACATTTAAGCCACACATTCAAACCATAACGAAAAAGCGCTATTTTAGAGGTATTAAACTATGGATAAGCAAACGCAAACCGAAGTAGAAGCAGCGGTATTCCGCCGCTTAGTAGAACACTTAGACGCAAATAAAGACGTTCAGAACATCGACCTGATGATTTTGGCGGATTTCTGCCGTAACTGCTTAGCAAAATGGTATTCGGCCGCTGCAAGCGAGCAGGGCGCTGATATCGACTATGAAGCCGCACGCGAAGTGGTATACAAAATGCCGTATTCAGAGTGGAAAGAGAAGCACCAGCTTCCGGCGACTGACGAGCAGTTGGAGAAGTTGGCTGCTAGGCAGAAGAAGTAGTTTTTAGATAAGACGAAATTTATTTTTGTGTTTTGAAGCCAGCTTATGCTGGCTTTTTTGTTTGCCCAGCGAAGCTGGCAAACCCGTCAGGTTGAAAGAAACCTGAATCACCCTGACTGAGGGGAAG